>JBFRWK010000292.1:0-26929 GCA_051439545.1 Xenococcaceae cyanobacterium
GAGTTCTTGTGAGAAAAGGAAGATATTAGGCAAATGTAAGCATACTCCAATAATACCTAGTTATCCACTGCGCTTGGGATAATGTCTACTTAAATTTGCCTAAGTTTAAGTAGATTTTAAGTTGCGCACCTTTATATTATTTTTACAAAAAAATTTAGTATTATTTGGAGGACAGTTATTTGTTTTGACGAAGTTCGTTTTTTTTAAGGTTTGGCGCACCGTTTCATGAGACAAAGATTCCACATGGTTTAATTCCACGATCTTGTCCGCCAAAAGACGCAGAGTCCATCTCCCTTGACCTAATGGTGGTTCACTACTTTAATGATGATAATGGCGACTCTTGTAGTTCTCCTGCTTCTAAGTCTATCGGTGTATGAGGCTTACGCCAAAAAACGATCGATTCATTTAAAGGTTGAATGCTGGTTTCGGGATAATAAAATGCCAAAATTTGTGCTGCAAAATAGCCTAGTTTTGCCAGATTATAAGAACCATATTGGCTTAAACCTACTCCATGACCAAAACCACCACCGACAAAAGCATAAGCACTTAACTGCTTAGATTCATCATAAACTGGTTCGACATAAAAAAGAGTACTGCGGGGTGGTTCAAAAGCACTGCGAACTTCGTTCTTTTCTAATTTCACGATACCCCGATCGGTTGTGACAGCAAAATCGAGAATTCTGCCAGAGGGCGATCGCTTGAGGACTTCCATCTTCTCGATAGTGGTAAAATCTGCTAGAGGATGTCTAGTTTTGCGTAAATATTTGCGTAAATCTTGATTTAAATCTTTAATTTTTCTAGTTTTATTCCAGCGAAATAAACTCCTGCCCGTTTCATTAAATCCTTGCTCTAGGTCGATAAACTGACGGAAAGTCTGTTCCCGAGCCAGAGAAGCGCGAGATAAGTCCCAAACAGAATAGGGAGAATCGATAAGCGATTTAAGATAAGGACGTTCTGCTCCATTCCAAGTATCGCTAAAATAAGCAGTTACTCCACCACTAGTAGAAGAATAAAGAGCATCCACTAATTCATTTTCATAGGTTAGCACTAAACCTGCGGTATTAGCGATCGCTCGATCGGTTTTTTCTGTTGCTCCACTCAACCCTTTATATACCTGACAATGTACTGTTGCACAGAGTTGATAGTCATCTATTTCAAAACGACGGAGATTTCTTAAAGCATAAGTACGGGCAATAATAGTCTGGGCAGCGATCGCTTCTGTTGGCGCACCCGCACCGATTTCATAAGGTACTACCCCCCGTAAATAAGTTTCTAAAGGAACATTATTAACTAAAGTAAAGCTACCGTAGGCATTGGGTTGTAAGCGTAAACTACCGCCAAAAACTTTAGCAGACTGAGCATTGTCTCCTTCTTTGACAATAAGCTTATTTCGCTCGGAACTAATTTCTAATTCATCAGCATAATAACTGTTGTCATTTACCGAAACAATTACTTGCGGAATTTCTGAGAGGAGTTCTGTTTTTAAATAAGAATCGGTATAACCATTAGCTTGCAAACTACGCAGTAGCCACCGACGAACCATAGGAGTTGGATATACATCTCGTTTTGCCCATACTTGCCAACGTCCGGGTTGAGCAATTTCAACTTCAATACCCAAAGTTTTCCAGAAATTAGCACTATCTTCAGCAGTTTCAAAAGTAGCATGATCGCTGAGTACCAATCTCTCTGACAAAATAGGTTCTCTCAAGCTTTGCTGTTCTATTTGCAGTACAACCTCTTTAGTTTTCAGATTTTGTTGGCTTTGCTCCTGTTCTGGCAAGCTTAAATTGAGCAAATCTCCAGAACTACTCTTAATCGTTACCCGATCGAGGGGTTCTTCTTTCTCATCAACAGGTTTACTACCAAAACGCTGGATAATACCTACTTGTAAGTTAATTTCTGTTGCTCTAATTCCTCGGGCAAACATGGCTTCTAGACCTAAAATAAAACTAAGCAACAAAAGAAACCTTTTTGCTCTTTTTTTCTGCATTTTTTACCTATTATTGTTATTTTTTAATCTTCTGTAGAATTTAAATGATCTAAATCGATGTTTTCAAGTAAAATTTCCCCATTCATCAGTTTTTGAGCAGATTCTAACAAAATATCTTCTACATAAGGTTTAACAAAATAGCCTTTTGCCCCTCTTTTAGCAGCCAAGTTACGCATTTTTTGCGCTCCACGAGAAGTCAGCATGGCTACAGGCAAGGAAGAAAATTTTTCATGTTTTTGCAAATAAGATAATAGCTCTAACCCATTCATCCTCGGCATTTCGATATCGCACAGGGCAATATCACATTTCATACCAGCCTGAAGTTTTTCCCAAGCTTCTTGACCATCACGGGCTTGTTCTACCTGATAACCAGCTTTGCGGAAAGTCATAGATAGTAACTCTCTGACCGTAATCGAATCATCAATAATTAAAACCGTAGGCTCTTTCTTGTTCTCTGGTTCTGATAAATCTGGTTGCTGAATTTCTGCTTTAGGAGTAGGAGTAGCTAAGGTGGCTTGTTCGAGAGATTGATTATATTTGATCAAACTTTGGGCTACATCCATCAAATCTTTTTCGGTGTAGGGTTTAGTTAGATAAGCTTTTGCCCCAAGGTCTGTAGCTAATTTACGATGTTTTTCGGCACCGCGAGAAGTCAACATTGCTACGGGAATTTTCGCTAATTCTTCATCTTGTTGGAGATGAGAAAGAAGCTCTAGCCCGTTCATTCTCGGCATTTCAATATCACAGAAAATCATATTACAGGGTAAACCACCACGGAGCTTATTCCAGGCTTCTTGACCATCACGAGCTTGTTCGACACGATAGCCAAGTTTGTTGAAACTGAGGGAAAGAAGTTCTCTAACCGTAATCGAATCATCCACGATCAATACCATTGACTCTGCTTTGTCTTTCTGTGCTTGCTCTTTAGCAAAATCGACCTCTGTTTGCCACATTTTGAAGCCAATTTCGGTGGTTCGTTTGCCCTGAGAAATTTCGATTAACTCTAGGACATCTCCTATGGGAATAACACTACCATCCCCCAAAACTGTTGCTCCCGAAATGCCCGCAGGTTTTGGTACAGGCCCTTCAATTTGCTTAATTACTATTTCTTGTTCCCCAATTACGCGATCGACTTCGATCGCCAGATAATGGTCGGTACTACGGAGAATAACAATAGAAATCGTATCATCTTCTCGATCGTTACCATAAAGGCTACCAGCACGAACTCGCCGATTATAAGATAATAAATTACTCAATGACTGAAATGGAAGCAGAGTATCTCGCCAAGGAATACATCTAACTCCGTTAGCATTAGTTTGAATATCACTAGGAGTAAATTCTTGAGTATCTTCTACACCGTCGATGGAAAAAGCAATACGGCTATTGTTATAAACACAGGTTAAGGCTTTACAAATACTCAGAACTAATGGTAAACGGATTACAAAAGTTGTTCCTTTATCAATTGCCGATTCTATGCTGACTGTCCCGCGAATTTTTTTGAGGTCGGTACTAACAACATCCATACCCACACCCCTACCCGCAAAATCATCGGCTCGATCTTTCGTACTAAAACCAGGATGGAAAAGCAGATCGTAAACATCTTGTTCTGATAGATTTTGTGCCTCTGCCCAAGTCAACAGATTTTTTTCTACTGCTTTAGCTTTGACTCTTTCTGGATCTATGCCCGCACCATCATCAGCCACAGCAATTACGGTTTGATTACCTTGAATAAAAGCGCGAATAGTTATTTTACCTGCTTCTGGTTTATTTTTTTGCAGTCTTTCTGTTGGTGTCTCTATCCCATGGGCGATCGCATTGTTGACTAGATGAGTCATGGGATTATATAAATGTTCCACAATCATTTTATCGATGAGAACATCTCGCCCTTCTACTTGTAATTCTGCTTTTTTGTTTAATTTGCGGGAAATATCTCGTACTGCTCTAGGTAATCTATCGGCTGTTTGACCGAAATTAATCATCCTTGATGAGTTAATTCCTTCTTGCAGTTGAGTTGTTACCTGTCTGAGGGACTGAGTAATTTTATCGGTTTCGTCAACTACAAATTGAATATCAGAAGCAGATTCTCTAACTCGGACAATCAGTTCGATAATATCCTGGGAAAGCAAATGGAATCCAGTAAAGCGATCCATTTCTAATGCCCCTAATTCATCATCTTCTGTCTCTTGTTGTAATGCCAAAAAACCCGATTGATTTCTCCTTACCGAGGCAGCATTATTTTGCCGACTCGCCAATAAAGCACCTTCTAAAAGCGATCGTTCGTATAAGTCATGCATCTTACCGCCCATATCTCCTAGAGATTGAACATGACTATTGAGATTGTCTAAAAATCGACGTAAACGTTCTTGATCTTCTTCTAAACGATTACGCTTAACAACTAGTTCCCCAATTAAGTTATTCAGGTTATCCAGTTTTTTGACCGAGACACGCATAGTCTGATCGAAAGCTTTAGCCGTTGGTGCTTGAAGATTTGGTTGACTAACTTGGGGTGTTTTAGCTTTACTTAAAGAACTAGAAGCAGGGGTTGGTTTTGTTGTTTCTGGAGAGTCTAAAAGCTGCTCTAAAGTAGATAAATTCGATTCAGAATCCTCTAGATTGAGGATAGGAATACTACTTTCTACTTGTATTTTTTCTGGTGTAGAGTCGAGTAAACTTTCTAGTTCTCCTAAAGAATTATCAAGTTCTGACTCTTCTAAAATATCATCTAGTTCTGCTAAATGATCGGAAAAAGAAGAAGAATTAGCTTGTTCGAGGTCAATATCTAATAAGTCTTCTAGATCGACAAACTCTTCTAAGTCGTCTTGTTCTTGGTCGTTTTTGTTAGACAACTGTAAATTCAGCGGAGTGTCATCGAGAATTTCTATTTCTGATAAAGAGTCTGTGTCTAATTCTAATTCTTCTGCATTATTTAGTTCTAAATCGGCAAAAGACTCTAAATCTAGTGGGTCAGTATCGAGAGTTTCTAAATCGGCAAAAGAGTCTGCGTCTAATTCTAATTCTTCTGCATTATTTAGTTCTAAATCGGCAAAAGACTCTAAATCTAGTGGGTCAGTATCTAGATGTTTTAGCTCGTCAAAAGAGTCTAAGTTTAACTCTAATTCATCTATATTATTTACGTTTGAGTCCGAGCGGTTGCTTAAATCTGATTCTAAATTATTATTTTCTATAAAAGGTAATAAATCTTTAGTATCATCATCAACAAATATACTGGATAATTCTAGCTCGGAAAGATCGTAATTTTCTGAAGAATCGGTCTCCTCATTTTCCTCTAAGAAATTGTCAAAATCTGCATCTAAGTCAAGATTATCCTCCTCAGAGATTTGCCAATTATCATCGTCTAGAGATTGATGCTTATTTGTGCCTCCATCTTCCAAAATATCTGTTAGTGTTTCTTCCCAGTTGTTGCTATTTTCTATGGGTTTATCTTGACCGCTCATACTCTTCTCTGCTTGTCAATTTTGCTTAAGCTTAACCTAATATTTACTTGAAACTAGATGTATTTTTGGATTTTGCCAATTTAGACTAGTAGTTAAAATAGAATTACATATACGCCTAATATGATTTTAGTTTTTATAAAATTAGAGCGTCAAATAAAAATAGATAGTCGCACTGATATATTTCTTTATAGATCGGCAATATAAAAATTATGGCTAGCCCCACTGCAACTTTATTAATATCTTGCCCAGATCGTCCAGGATTAGTCGCTAAAATTGCTAACTTTATTTATGCTAATGGCGGTAATATTATTCACGCCGACCAACATAGCGATCTGACAACTGGTTTGTTTTTAACTCGGATTGAGTGGCAATTAGACGGGTTTAATTTACCTCGTAATGTTATTGCTACTGCTTTTTCCGCGATCGCTAAACCGATCGAAGCCCATTGGCAGCTACATTTTTCTGATTCCATTCCTCGTCTAGCTATTTGGGTAACTAAACAAAATCATTGTCTACTCGATCTACTCTGGCGACAAAAAGCAGGAGAATTACCCGCTCAAATTCCTTTGATTATTAGCAATCATGCTGATTTAGAGTATATTGCCAAGCAATTTGAGATTGATTTTTATCATATTCCCATCACAAAAGAAACAAAACAGGATCGAGAAGCTCAACAATTAGAGCTACTCCAACAATATCAGATCGATCTAGTGGTTTTGGCTAAATATATGCAAGTCTTAACGGCTGAGTTTGTGGCTAAATTTCCGAATATTATTAATATTCATCACTCGTTTTTACCTGCTTTTGCTGGAGCTAATCCCTATCAACGCGCTTACGAGCGAGGAGTTAAAATTATTGGTGCGACTGCTCATTATGTTACCAAAGATTTAGATGAAGGGCCAATTATCAAACAGGAAGTTACCCATGTCAGCCATAGAGATACAGTGGCAGATTTAATTCGTAAGGGTAAAGATTTAGAACGCTTAGTTTTAGCCCAGGCAGTAAGATTACATCTCCAAAATCGAGTTTTAGTTTATGGTAATCGCACGGTGGTTTTTAGTTAGTCAAGTTGGCTTTTAGCTGTTTTAAGGATAAATATCGATCGCGCCTTTACTAATTTTTTGGCTCAAGATTAATAAAATTGGTCAGCATTACTCGGATGTGGCAGTCGAACAAAAGCAATCTAAGTAACAATATAAGATTGAGCAGTAGAATAAAATATGATAAAAATACGTTAAATTAACAGTAGTCTCAATCAATAGATAATGATTAGCAAAAATATCAAATAGTTGGCATTATCCCTCAATTCAATTACGAGGTTAGAATTAACCCCGTAAAAAAATCAAAAAAATCCTATTGAGCAAATTAACCAAAAAACACTAAAAATAAACTAAAAAGAGGTAACATGAGCGATATAAAAGAGAAAATTCAAGAAGAACTCCAAAATGCTAGAGAAGTATGTGATGTAGATTCAACTTCTGGAGAATGTGCTGCTGCCTGGGATGCAGTAGAAGAGTTACAAGCAGAAGCTTCTCATCAAAAGCAAAAAAAGCCTGAAAAAAGCTCTTTTGAGCAATACTGTGATGATAATCCCGATGCGCTTGAGTGCAGAGTTTACGAAGACTAAAACAGTAAACACAAATATTACTTTAGTATAAAGCGATCGACATTACTTGTAGAAAAGCGATCGCTCAATTTTAGAGGGGAATCTTTGATAGTAAGATTCCCATTTTTGTTTTTCAAAAAAATCTCATCAACCGATTTAAACTAGCTTATGAGCAAAGAAAAGCTATTCTAGTACCTTAGGTTAGCAAAAGAAAGATAGACATGAATGAAATCTGGTTTAGACCTTGGATATGGACTGACTATCGTTTAGCCACACTATTTTTAACGATTATGCCGATGGTTTTGTTGATTTGGTCAGCTTGGAAAAGAAAAGAAGCAATAGTCAGACTTTTAATTATTTATTGGCGAGTCGCTAGTTTGCTGATGATTAGTTTGTATCTGATGATTCCAGGCTGGGGTATAGGTTATGCGACTAGCATCACGGCAAGAATACTAATTCCTATCTCCCTGTGGTTTTGGGTAGATATAAACGAAGAAATTATCGATACCCCAAAAAGTTTACTGAAACTAACTTTAACTTCTTGGCGATGGGCGACTACTATTTACTGTATTATAGGAGCGATCGCTACTATTCCTTTTCTTGCCTGTATTTTTAATTCCACAACGTTAGCTACTCCATTTTGCCAAGCTTGGTTAGAAATACCACAGATATATCAGCAAATTATCCATCCCGCCGAAGTTGGCAAACCCGATAATTCAGGATTTTTAGGATTTTTAGGGATGGTTGGATTGACTTTTTATTTAATCTATTTGGCTTATTTTGTCTTAATTCGGTTAGGCAAACAAGGACGCTCTGCTTTAGAACAATAATAGATAATAGGAAAATTAATGTCTAGATCATTCGGTCAACGTTTAGAAGAATACACGAGAAAATATCCAGAAGAAGTTTTAATTGTCACTCTGGAAGTAGATGGAAAGCAAGACGAGGTGATGATTTTTAAAGGATTTTCTAGTTCTTTAATGCAACCTACTAACTTCGATCCAGATATTCCCATTATTGCTCCAGAGGCTAAAATTATTAAAATCGATCGCGCTAAAAGTCCCTATAATCCAGATGCTCCTATTTATCTTCAACAGGGATTGACTCAAGCAGAGATGGAGTCTTTATTATCCGATTGTAATATTTAAAAAAAGAAAGGCTGTAATAACTCTAATTTCATGAAAAACTCAGTAATCTTGCTGGAATCTTTATGGTTTAAAACCGTGTTTGAAGTTTAAAATCAATTTATTCCGAGCTTATTAGTAAAATTACTGACAATAATTATTTGCTATTTTTGCAAGAAAAGTACAAACTTAAACCAAAATCAGGATCGATCGTTTAGTTTGGGGTTGGTATTTTTTAGAGCGAACACCCATTCATGAAACAATTAGCCATAAGTCCTATACTTATGTTTGACGAAGTCGAAGCAGAGCTAGGAAGCCTGCGGACGTTCCGTCCGCAAAGGCAAGTCTCGCTTAGCTCCGTCTTCTCAAGGCGGAGTACCTTCGACCCGATACTGGATCGATTGCGGTTTAATAATAAGATTTGTGCGATCGAAGCGTGTCCAAACGCCAATGGAGATTAGTGGTGTGAGTTATTCTAGTCAAATTTTAACTAAACAATTACAGCAACCGAGTATTACTTTAAGTAATTATTTACCCAAAACCCCTTTATTTGGAACAGATGGTATTCGCGGAAAAGTAGGAGAAGTATTAAATGCTCCTTTTGCCCTACAATTAGGTTATTGTGCTGGTGAAGTATTAAGAGAATTTGCACGAGAATCGGCAGTAATCGTAATTGGGCAAGATTCTCGCAACTCTAGCGATATGCTGGCAATGGCAATGGCTGCGGGTTTTACGGCTGCTGGTTTGGAAGTATGGAATCTAGGTTTATGTCCTACTCCCTGCGTAGCTGCTATTACTAGTATGAGCGAGGCAATTGGTGGAGTAATGATCTCTGCCAGTCACAATCCGCCAGAAGACAATGGAATTAAGTTTTTTAGCGATCGCGGAATTAAACTATCTGATTCTCTAACTCAACTCATCGAAGCGAAATTGAGAGCTTCTTATGATAATCCATCTTTAGGAAATAATTGTTTAACTTCATCTGGTTGGGGTAAGCATTATTATCGTTCTTCTTTAGTCGAAAACTACACTAGCTCTTTACTAGAGACATTACCGCAGCAGTTGAATTTTCGAGGTATGCGCATTGTTCTAGATTTAGCTTGGGGTGCATCGGTACGAGTTGCACCAGCTATTTTTGAACAATTAGGCGCAGAAGTTATTTGTCTTCACGATCGAGCTAATGGCGATCGCATTAATGTAAACTGTGGTTCTACTCATCTCGAACCCTTACAACAAGCGATTAATCAATATCGAGCCGATCTGGGATTTGCTTTTGATGGCGATGCAGATCGAGTAATGGCTGTTGATGCTAAAGGCAGAGTAGTTGATGGAGATCGTATCCTCTATCTGTGGGGTAATCAGCTTAAACAACAACAAAAATTACCCGAAGATCTGATTATCGCTACAGTCATGGCAAATTTAGGTTTTGAAAGAGCTTGGCAAAAACTAGGCGGTAAAATGGCTAGAACCCCAGTAGGCGATCGCCACGTACAAGCAGAAATGTGGCGTACAGGAGCTATGCTTGGTGGCGAACAATCAGGACATATTCTCTGTCACCATCATGGGGTTTCTGGGGATGGAATTCAGACGGCTCTGCATTTAACTAGTTTGGTGGCTCAATCTGCTGTCTCTTTAACTGAATTAGTCGATGGCAGTTTTCAACCCTATCCCCAGATTTTACATAATGTCAGGGTAGAAGATCGCGATCGCCGTACTCAATGGCAAGAATGTCAGCCTTTACAACAAGCGATCGCTGAAGCAGAAACTAGTATGGGAGAGCAGGGGAGAATTTTAGTGAGAGCTTCGGGGACTGAACCTTTGATTCGCGTCATGGTTGAAGCAGTCGATCGAGAGCTTACCAGTTATTGGACAAATAGATTGGTTAAAGTTGTCGAGCAACATTTGGCTGCCTAAGCTAGATGTTGAACTAAATTTTTACCTAAGTTTATCGTAAACCTATTATTGTATTAATTATATAGGGGTGGTTATCGAACCGCCCCTAGTTGCTGAAAAATTATTTAAAAAGCTAAATAAAGATAATTTATAATTTATTTCTACAGATTTAGAAAGCTGTTGCCTATTATTTTGATGTGGATAAGGAAAAACCCAAATTTATCGATCTTTTTGCAGGAATTGGAGGGTTTAGACTAGCTTTTGAACAAGCTGGATATAAATGTGTGTATTCTTGCGAAATAGATTCTGCTTGTCAAGAAGTTTACTTCAATAACTTTGGAGAAAAACCAAAGAGTGCCAATAATCACGGTTGTCAAGTTATTGTCAATGGAATTATCCCAACACTGAAATATTATTTGAGATTAATTACATCTGTAGAAACTTTTGTTAAGGATTATTCTCAATTGATTGAACAAGAGCGAGAACTACAAGCAATCCATAAAATACAGTGGAATAATATCTTAAAAACTCTTGAATAAAGAATTAATTGCCAACAAAATTTAAAAATGACCGATATACCCGATACAAAATACCCTAACTCTTACGCTCTACAGAAGATTCTTAGCGATCGCCTTGCTGCTGCACCAGATAACAGAATTACTTTTGCCGAATACATGAACTTGGTTTTATACGATCCCCAATATGGCTACTATAGTTCTGGTGTAGTAGAAATTGGCTATAGAGGTGATTTTTTTACTTCTTCTTCTTTAGGGAAAGATTTTGGGCAACTTATCGCCAGTCAATTATGGGATATGTGGCAAATCATGAATTGCCCCGTACCTTTTAGGATCGTCGAAATGGGCGGAGGAAAAGGAACAACAGCCTATGATATTTTAGAATATTTACAAACTACTTATCCAGATTTTAGTCAAATCATAGAATATATTATTGTTGAAGAATCAGCAGCATTGATTCAAGAACAACAAGCATTATTAAAGAATTTAGAGCAAAGAAAAATAACCTGGAAAACCTGGTCAGAAATTCCTAATGATAGTATTGTTGGTTGCTTTTTTTCTAATGAATTAGTTGATGCTTTTCCCGTTCATTTAGTTACTCTAAAAAATAGAGAGTTAACAGAGGTTTATTTAACTCAGAAACAAAATAAGCTAGTAGAAACTTACGGCGAACTATCTACACCTAAACTGCAAGCATATTTTAATTTAGTAGATATCGATTTATTAACTGAAGATTACCCTGAAAATTATCGAACAGAAGTAAATTTAGCTGCTTTAGATTGGTTAGTAACTATTTCTCACAAGCTACAAAAAGGATATATCCTTACTATAGATTACGGCTATCCTGCTAGTAAATATTATCATCCTCAACGATATGAGGGTACGCTCCAATGTTATTATCAGCACCGCCGTCATAACAATCCTTATGTTAATCTCGGCTATCAAGATATTACTACTCATGCCGATTTTACAGCTTTAGAGCGACAAGGAAAATCCTGTGGATTAGAAAAGATCGGTTTTACCCAACAAGGAATGTTTTTGATGGCGTTAGGATTAGGCGATCGATTAGGAGAACTAAGTAGCGGTAAATACAATATTCAAGAAGTTTTCCAACGTCGAGATGCTCTCCATCAATTAATCGATCCTACAGGCTTAGGAGGATTTGGAGTCTTAATTCAAAGCAAAAATTTACAGGAACGGGAAAAATCCCTCAAAGGTCTATCTATTCCCTCTCTGGCTTAGATTATTATTTAACTTAATCAAATTTATTTAACTTGTCACAAAATTGGCTGGATCTTGATCCCGACGATGATTCAAAGGAATAGGAACACTTCGATCGTTTCCTACCAAAGAAGCTGTTTTCTCTAAAGACTCCCTCAAGCGTTTAGCTGCATAAATTGACATATCTCTTGGTACATTAATGCGATCGCGCAAATATCTTAGAGCAGCATCAGAACCTTGGGGTGGAGTACATACTTCCCCTGTCATCATATAGGTTAAAGCACAACGCAAAGCCTCATCGAACAATTTATCATCGGCAGGATTAACCCGAATAAGATTAGCCCGATGTTTAATTACTCTTTGGAGAGCTTCAGCACGAGATGTTTCTGGTTCGGGATAAGTTACATCTGGTAATCCCATCCAAGGGCCATTATCTACTCTTGCTTTATTCTCTAACATCTGGGGTTCGCCATTCTCCCAACAACCACCCATCTGAGGGGGTAGATCGTGGGCATGGGTATGAAAGTCGCTTTGTGTACCACGATAGGTAGGTCTGGTTTCCATGGCTGCAAACCAAGCTTGTAAATGAGGATTTTCTTCTCTTAGAGAGTAACCTTTGTAATAGTAAAGACTGGCATTCATTCTTTCTACATAAGGAGTGAAGATTACATCTGCGGTACTAAAGTCTTCTAAAAAGTAATCTCCTGACGTACTAGCCAGGGCATCTTCTACCATGGCTACAATTTTAATAAATTGTTCGCGGTTGTATTTTTCTTCTTGTGGCGATCGCGCTCTATAACATAGCCAGTTACACCAAGCTCTGAATAGAAGTCGTTCTAATCGTCTTAGGGGTAATACTTTAGGGTCTTGCATACCCCAACCCAATACCCCAAAAACCTTTTCTAGGGCAATTAAAATATCATCACTTTCTGTAATAACACGACCGTCTAATTCAATAGCTGGCAGCATCCCTGAGGGGACAATCTTTTTGTACCACCTTTCTTTCTTACCGTAGCAAAACATCGTCACTTTTTTGATGCGGTAAGGTATTTGTTTTTCTTCTAACCATAGCCAAACTTTCTGGCAGTAGGGACACCAGGCATGGTTATCGCGATATAGAGTTACCCTTACAGCGGATTCTGCTTGACCAAATAAACGTAAGGTAGCTTGAGCATTAGTAGCTCCATTAATGGTATCAATGTGAAAGTCTGTGAGAGCTTCTAGTTCTGTCCAACTTAAAGGCGCGATAGTCATGGAGATTTAATGATAACTGTAGTTATGGCAACTATAGTTATCATAGCGATGATTGGTACTATTTAATTATTTCTAAGCCATGACAGATACAGCCGAACAAGAACAAATTCTCGTTCCATTGCGAAAATTATATCGGCGAGATAACAATCAAAGAAAGCTTATCGCTGAATTTGCCATTAACTTTAAGCAGCGTGGTGTTTTTCTGCGCCAAGAAGCAGATTTTTTAATCGAGCGATTATCTGTTCACCACATTGATTCTCCACCACTCCCAGTTAAAATGCTTACGGTTGAGTTAGTTCCTTCTACTTGTTGGTTCTCTAATGTTCGAGATCATGTTCAAAAACCCACCTGGGACAAGCTAAGAAAAATTATCTATAAGCAAGCTAACTATCGCTGTGAAGTTTGCGGTGGTCGTGGTCATCAACATCCCGTCGAATGTCATGAAATCTGGCACTATGATGACCTCAACCATCTTCAAACCTTGTCGGGTTTAACTGCTTTATGTCCTAGTTGCCACCAAGTCAAACATATTGGTTTAGCAGGTTTACAAGGCTACGGCGAACAAGCTGAAGCGCACCTGGCTAAAATTAACGGCTGGTCACAATCGCAAACCCTAGCTTACCTTGAAACCGTATGGGACATTTGGCATAAAAGAAGTTCATCTGACTGGAAATTAGACTTGTCATGGCTTGAAGGTTATGGCATCAAAGTTAATCCGAAAAGATGAATCTTTTTCCCAGTCCAGATTACAAATTAACTACGGTCAAAAATATCAAAATAGATTTGTCTGTCTATTTACCAATTCTAAATGGGTTCTATAATCTCCGCCTTCGGCATTAATGATAACGCCCTTTTGATTAATAATTAAGACGGAGATTTTCGCTAGGAATAATTATTAACGATTAATTATTCCCATTCGATCGTGCCAGGCGGTTTGGAGGTAATATCGTATACTACCCGATTAACTCCCTTGACCTCGTTAACAATCCGATTAGAAATAGTTTCTAAAAGATCGTAAGGAACTTTTGCCCAATCTGCTGTCATGCCATCTTCACTCTTTATGAGGCGCAGTACTACGGGATGAGCATAGGTACGTTTGTCTCCCATGACCCCAACACTGCGAATTGGTAACAACACCGCAAAAGCTTGCCAAAAATCGTGATATTTTCCTTGCTTCGTAATCTCATCACGGACAATAAAGTCAGCATCGCGGAGAATATTTAATCTTTCGGCAGTTACTTCCCCAATAATCCTAATTGCTAATCCTGGCCCTGGAAAAGGATGACGACGAACAATTTCTTCGGGTAAGCCAATAGAGCGTGCTACTTTGCGAACTTCATCTTTAAATAATTTACGCAATGGCTCAACTAATTTGAAACGGAGATTTTCGGGCAAACCACCTACATTGTGATGGCTTTTAATTTTAACAGCAACCCTTTCTCCCGTTTTCGGATCGACATTGGTATCGGCAGACTCGATTACATCAGGATAAAGTGTACCTTGAGCCAGATAATCGAAAGGGCCTAATCTTTGGGACTCTTCTTCAAAAACCTGGATAAACTCATGTCCGATCCGACGGCGTTTTAATTCGGGATCGGTAACTCCTTTTACCTGCTCTAAAAAGCGATCGCGGGCATTGACATATTCTACGGGAATGTGAAACTGCTTATCAAAAATATCCATCAACCTTTCAGGTTCGCCTTTACGCATAAAACCTTGGTCGATAAACATACAAGTCAGTTTGTCCCCAATGGCACGGTGTAACAAGAAAGCTAAAGTTGAAGAATCTACTCCACCAGATAAAGCCAACAATACTCTTTTATCGCCGACTTTACCGCGAATTTCTCTAATGGCTTCTTCGACAAAGGCTTCTGTTGTCCAAGTGGGTTCGCATTCACAAATGTGATAAACAAAGTTGCGGATTAGGGCGATGCCACCGACAGAATGAATTACTTCTGGATGAAACTGAACTCCAAAAAGTTTCTTAGTCGGATTAGCGATCGCTGCACAAGCTGTATTATCTGTATGAGCTAAAATAGAAAATCCTTCTGGTAACTTTACACAAGAGTCTGCGTGGCTCATCCACATAGTCGAACTATCTTCGACATTAGTGAGCAAGTCAGTAGGGTCATCAATAAACATAGATGCTTTACCATATTCCCCTCTTTTCGCTCTTTCTACTACTCCTCCCAATTGCTTAACCATCAATTGCATTCCATAGCAAACACCTAAAATGGGAATGCCTAAATGCCAAATGGCCCGCTCGCACTGGGGTGCATATTGGTCATATACAGAATTAGGGCCTCCAGAAAGGATTATGCCCGCAGGACTTAATTGCTTTAATTGCTCTGCTGTAGTTCGATAAGATAATACCTCTGAATATACTTGTGTCTCTCGAATTCGACGAGCGATTAGCTCGGAGTATTGAGAGCCAAAATCAATAATGGCAATCATTTGACGGTTGAGACTACTGGTTAAGGAATTATTAGATTTAGTCTCTTTGGTGGGTTGAATTGATTCTGTTGGGATAGTCACTATTTGCTTTGGGTACTTCTGGTGAGATCTTTAAGTAAAGAATAGTTACAAAACCCTAGTTATGAGCAGAAAATTTTGACTCAACTGTAATATAATGTTTACGGGTTTCTTTGACTTTGATACAAAGCTATAAATATTCCCACTATGCTAGCATAATTTGTTCATTAAATTTTCAGCATTATTGCTTATTTTAATTATCTGTCTTTGGCGATCGAATAAAACAGAACCGACACAAACTTTTTGTTCGCTATGCTTGAGAATATAGGTTTGAGAACGAAGATCGATTTGGGCAGACAGATTTTGATAAACTTGCTCTGTCCAATCACTTCCCTGAGAAATATCGAACTGTTTCAGTAATTCTAAGGCTGATTCGGTAGTAGGACTACAATAAATTTTTTGAATTAGGGATGTAGGCAAACCCAATTGAGCGCAATGAGCCGTTAAAATTTCTAATCTTCCATCGGCAAGATGATGATGGGTGTGAAATATTCCCCCTGCTAGTTTAATTAGCTTACCATGATAGCCGAATAAAATAATCGATTTAACTTGTGCTAATGCTGCTACGACTAACATCGAACCAACCCAATTAGCCGTCTTTACTAATCTTTGAGGAGCGATTCCGAGTTTCTCTGCTAAATTTAAACCATTTTCCCCGATACAAAAAACTAGAGAGTCAAATTGACTTGCTTTAGTCTGTAATTCTCTTTGATATGCTGCCAATTGACTAGGGGCAGTTAAGGGTTGCACTATGCCTGTTGTTCCGAGTAGAGATAATCCTTCCACTACGCCAAATGCTGAATTAGAAGTTCTTTGAGCTAATCTTTTGCCTTCGGGTAAAATGATGGTAACAGTAATTTTTTCGTTGGGTTGTAGCAAGGGTTGTAAGTTCTCATTAATTAATTTGTGAGCGTAACTATAAATTGCTGCCTTACCCTCATAGTTAATTTGCTTGCCAATGCCCTCCCCTCCTCTAATTTCAATTGGCTTATCATCTGCGCCCCTCTGCCCAAAAGATTCTACTAATGCCCAAACAGGAGTATTACGGGTAATATCTAGATGTTGTCCTGGATCGCTGCGAGTAATAGCTAAAGCAGATCCCGAACTAAGTCTAGCTACCTGCTCGATCGCGATCGTAATTATTTTAGCTGGTTCGATTAGATTGACAGTGACGGAATTATCTTCTAATTTTTGCTGTAGATGTTGGTAGGCAGCGATAGCAGCAGCGCAAGCAAAAACTGGTAGGGTATATCCTGAATCTGTTTCTGTTAGCATTAAATATCTAAAACATTTAACGTCAATAACCAGTATCCAACACTATGCGATCGCGTCCCAATTCTTTGGCTCGATACAGCGCACGATCGGCAGTTGCAATTAAAATTTGCGGAGATGAATTAGGTGCGGGAACATAACTAGCTACTCCGACTGACATAGTGAGATAAATATCTAAGGGAGAATTAATGTGGGGAATATGCAAGGCTTTAACACCCATGCTGATTCTTTGTGCAACTTGGTAAGCTCCTTCTAGATCGGTATTGGGCAGAATTACGGCTAGCTCTTCCCCGCCATAACGAGCAGCTAAATCCGCTGGACGTTTAATTGCTCTAGCTATGGTTTGGGCTACAGTCCGCAAACAGCGATCGCCAGCTTGATGACCGTAAGTATCATTGTAAAGCTTAAAATGATCGATATCGCACAAAATTAGAGCCAAAGCAGTTTTGTCTCTGGCTAATCTCCGCCATTCATTAGCTAGATGTTGGTCAAATAGACGGCGGTTGGCAATTCCTGTCAGACTATCAATTACGGCAAGCTGTTCTACTTGTCGGTATAATTCTGATTTTTGAATCGATATTGCTAATTGAATTGCGATTCTTTCTAGTAATTTAATTTCTTGAGTCTGCCAAGAACGAGGCTGAGAAAATTCTTCTGCTACTAGTAACCCCCATAATTGCTTTTGGAGCGTAATTGGTACTAAAAGTTGAGAACAACAAGATAGATTATTTTGTGTTATGGAGGGTTCTATTTCTTGTTTAAGAGAAACAATTTTACCGTCTGCTAATTCTGCCGAATGAGTTTGGTAATCTAGATTCAGTTGCTCAACTTTTAACAAAATATTACTATCTAATTCTTGTTCTGGTTCGGTTGAAGTTGCTAAAATTTTCAGCACTGCTGAGGATGTGACTTTAATGAGGCTTAATCTTTCTACTTTTAGAAACTGATTAATTGTCGTAACTGCTTTTTGAGTAATAGTTTCTAAAATCAAAGATTCATGGATAGTTTGAATAATTTGTGCTTCAATGCGATCCCGTTCTGCTTGGCTAGCGATTAATTCTTCTGCTTGTTTGCGATGGCTAATATCGATACAAGAGCTAATAAAACCAGCAAATTTACCTTTACCATTAAAGGTAGGAACAGTCGTACTTAATACCCAGCGATATGTACCATCTTTGTGGAGCAAACGATATTCTGTTTGGTTTTGACAGCGATTTTTGCGAGCAAAATTATAATCATCCAGACATTGCAATCTTTCTTCTGGATGAATTTTGGCTAACCAACCATCAATCAACGCTTCTTCTAAGGTATAGCCAGTAAAATCTAACCAAGACTGATTGAAAAATGTCGCTTGTCCATTCGCATCACTAAGCCAGAGTAAGACTGGTGCTGTATTTGCCATGGTTCTAAAGCGTGCCTCACTTTCATGCAGAGAAGCGATCAGACGAGCTTTGTCTAATTCTGCCTGTTTGCGATCGCTAATATCACGACCAACAGCTTGATACTCTATAATTTTGGTGTCTTGAAAAATAGCTCTAATATTCCATTGTTGCCAGCAAATTTCTCCTTCAGAGGCAATAACTCTAAATTCTAGGGTGGTAGTTTGTCTTTGCCAATTAAGACTATTTAAATGAGCTTGAAAAATAGGAATATCTTCAGGAAATATGGCTATTTTTAACTTTTTTTCAGCTACCGCTATTTTAGTCAAAGCAAAATAGCGAGAGTAACTTTGGTTGACAAAGGTTAGGGTCTTATCTGGTAAAAAACGGCAAATTAACTCGGTTTGATCTTCAACAACACCACGATAACGAGCTTCGCTGCGTCTTAATTTTTCGGCATTTTGTTGACGTTCGATGGCATAGTGAATCGATTTTACTAACAAATCCGCAGAAATCGAGCCTTTAATTAAGTAATCTTGCGCTCCTTCTCTTAAAGCAGCTAAAGCATTAACTCGCTCTTCTATTCCTGTCAACACGATAATTGGAATTTTTGGGGCTATTTGTTTTACTTCTTTAACCGAATTTAAACCCCAACTATCAGGTAAAGATAAGTCTAATAAAACTAGATCGAAATCACCCTTTTTGAGATAATTAAGTCCTTCCTCGATTAGTTCTGTTTCTACTAATTCAAATTTTTCTGTTGTAATTTTACCTAAAAGTTTTTTGACTAATAAAGCATCAGCAGGATTATCTTCAATAAATAAAATCTTAATTGTCAACCAATAGGATTGTCGAAGAATATCTAATTGGTTAGTTTTCTGCAAACGCACGGCGATAAGACCTCAGTAAGGGTTTAAAAAAAGTAGAGTTAAACAACATTATTATTTAGTGAAATCCACTTCTCCTCCAAGAAACTTAGTTGAATAATTCAGTTCAAATATCATTAACCTAACTGCATAATACAGTCAGTAATTGTACGGGAGTGTAAAGTTGACTAACTATCTTATAAGTACCCGTAATAACTTATGATTTTAGCGTCGATCGCCAAATTTAATATTTCGTTAATAAGTATTGAAAATATTTAAAATTCTAGTAAAAAAAAGTTTTCAGTCTTTAGTAATTAGTAGGACATAAACAAATTAGTAGATGAAGCGACCAAAATCTTCTAGTATTCTTAGCCTATCAAGCTAGTTGAGGCTACCTACATTTAGACTTAATTTGTTTTAGTACCATTAATAGTTTCGACTACTCGCATTATGGTATTTTCCCAAACTTGAGGTAAATACTTAGGTAATCTTCCGAAGAACAAATTGTAAGATTCAAAACCCTACATCCAAAGCGTTTTCTTTGAGGGTTTCCAAGCTAACATACTGTAATGTAGATTCTTCTGTTGCTGGTAGAATTACAGGAGGAGCTACTCCTGCCTCTAAAGCTTCTTGCCAACGACTGGCACACAAACACCAGCGATCGCCAGGTTTTAAACCAGGAAAATTGAACATTGGTGCTGGCGTACTCAGATCGTTTCCCCTTGACTTAGTAAATTCCAGAAATTCTGCGGTCATTTCTGCACAGATAACGTGAACTCCTCTATCATTAGAATCAGTTTCACATTTACCATTGCGATACCATCCTGTTACGGGAGAACCGCAACAAATTTCTAGTTCTGTACCAAGGACATTGCGTGCAGTTGTCATAACTGTATAGATTTTACTTAAAAATGATATTTTTTGTTATTGTTATCAATTTACTTATTACTTTAATTAATATTTATCTGGCTGTAAAGTTATTGCAGTTGAGACGACTATTGAGAAAAACAACTAATATTTTGCTCCATTGCGAACAAAAAATCCAAATTTTGCTGTCTTCTACACCTGAAATAATCTTACAAGGTCAAAGAAACCTCGACCACTTGCAACAACGATATCAATTATTGCAGATGCAGTTACAAAAAATCCGCAAAATTTTAGCGATTTTGAGTTTAATTTATCGTGTTAGTGGTTATAAACCATTGGTGAGATAAACAAAATTGGACTTTGTCTTAGGAAAAATAGTTAATAGTTAGTAGTTAGTAGTTAGTAGTTAGTGGTTAGTTATCTCTCTTTACCCGTTATTCTCTTTTTACTCACTAATATTCCTACACCAGTCGCCATTGCCATGCCGATGATACTTGTAGGTTCGGGTACGGAAGTACTACTTGAGTTTAAGCTACTGAGAAATGTATCAAAAATCTGCGTATAATTCTGGGTACGTTCTTCAATGAGTCCTGGAAAAACTCGATCGCCAGCAGCGATTTTGTTACCAAACAGACTAGACTATTTCTAATTTTTATGTATTTAACATATAGAGGGCGATCGACTAATCGCCCTAACATTTTTATTACTGTGATTGCAGTGCTGCCCGAGTTTTAGCGCGATCGATCTTAAACACTAATACCCCTAAAGGTGGTAAACATAAATCTAAAGAATAGGGCATATTATGGAAAGACCATTCATCTGTCCATTTACCGCCCAAGTTCCCCATATTACTACCGCCATACTGTCTGGCATCGCTATTAAATAACTCTGTATAAAATCCTGCTTCGGATACACCAATACGATAATGACTGTGAGGTTGAGGAGTAAAGTTACAAACTACGACCACAAATTCATTGGGTTCTTTACTCCGACGGATAAAAGAGACAACACTATGACTATTATCGCTACAGTCGATCCATTCAAAGCCTGGTTCTTCAAAATCTCGATCGTAAAGTGCTGGTTCGCTCTTATATAGTTGATTGAGAGCAGTAAAAAACTGTTTTAATTGCTGATGGGGAGCGTACTGTAGTAAATGCCACTCTAAGTCTCCCCAAACATTCCACTCACTCCATTGAGCGAATTCCATGCTCATAAACATGGTTTTCTTCCCTGGATGAGTAAACATATAGGTAAATAAACAGCGCACATTGGCGAATTTTTGCCATTCATCCCCTGGCATTTTACCAATTATATTGCTCTTGCCGTGAACTACCTCATCATGGGAAAGAGCCAACATATAATTTTCGCTGTGATGATACCACATACTAAAAGTGACATTATTTTGATGGAATTGGCGGAACCAGGGATCCATGTGGAAATAATCCAACATATCGTGCATCCAACCCATATTCCATTTCAAATTAAAGCCCAAACCGCCAGTATAGGTAGGCCATGATACCATAGGCCAATCTGTAGATTCTTCCGCGATCGATAATGCTCCAGGAAAATAACTAAACAAGATACTATTAACCTGGCGTAAAAAGTTAGCTGCTTCAATATTTTCTCTGCCACCATATTCATTAGCAACCCATTCCCCATCTTTGCGACAATAATCGAGATAGAGCATTGAAGCTACGGCATCTACCCTAATCCCATCAATATGATATTTATCAAACCAAAATAGAGCATTAGCTACTAAAAAGTTTCTGACTTCGTTACGGTTATAGTTAAATACTAATGTACCCCATTCTTTATGTTCCCCTTTGCGGGGATCGGCGTGTTCGTAAAGGTGAGTTCCATCAAAGAAAGCCAAACCGTGACCATCTTTAGGAAAATGACCTGGAACCCAATCGACAATTACCCCTATATCATTTTGATGGCATCGATCGATAAAATACATTAAGTCTTCAGGTTTACCGTAGCGGGAAGTAGCTGCATAATAACCTGTAACTTGATAACCCCAAGAACCATCGAAGGGATGTTCCGCGACGGGAAGTAATTCAATATGGGTATAACCTAATTCTTTAACATAGGGAATTAATTTTTCTGCTAGTTCGTAATAACTTAAAAAGCGAGATTCATGCTTCCAGTCGGAAACTCGAACGGGTTCGGACTCTCCTGAAAGCAAACGAGTTTTTTCGTCTGAAGAAGCGTGTAGCCAAGAACCGATGTGCATTTCATACACGGAAATCGGCTTACTCAAAGGATCGCTATGACGGCGTTCTTCCATCCAGCGATCGTCTTGCCATTCATAGCTATCCAAATTAGTGACGATCGAGGCTGTTTTCGGTCTTACTTCTTGTTGAAATCCATAGGGGTCTGATTTTTCATAAATATGACCTTCCCAATTTTTCACTTCATACTTATATTTTGCTCCTGCTTGGAGTTCGGGAATAAATAGTTCCCAAATGCCATTGTCTCGTTTCCGCATTTGATGTTCTCTACCATCCCAGTTATTGAAATCTCCTAAGATAGATACATTGCGGGCATTAGGAGCCCAGACTGCAAAATAAACCCCTTGCACGCCGTTAATACTGGTAGAATGCGCCCCTAATTTTTCGTAAATACGATGATGATTCCCTTCGGCAAATAAGTGAATATCAAAATCGGTTAGTTCGGAAGAACTAAAAGCATAGGGGTCATAAATTACCCTTTCTCTTTCTCCTTCTCTGACTCGCAGTTGATAGTTAGCTAATGTGGATGTTTCGATCGTGCAAACAAAAAAATTGGGGTGATGTAACGATTGCATAGAATAATCCACCCTTTCTTCTGGCAAAACTACCCAAGCTGCATCAGCCTTAGGAAGATAAGCCCTTACTACCCAACTTTTAACTTTGCCATTTTGTTCTAGAGGATGACAACCAAGAATTTCAAAAGGGTTGTGATGAAGATTATGGACGATTTGATTTACTTGTTCTGGTGCGAGAATTGAAGACATTAAACTACCAATAGAAATTATTTAATTGGGAAAATATTAAACTAGTTAGCTTTTGTTAAATATTTATACATAACTTTAACTATTTTTTACGCCCAAAGTTCAAGAATTTCGACAAAAGCCATAATTTGTAAGCTTTAATCTACAATATATGGGGGTTTAAGCTTTTGAATAAGCTAGGACTTATCTCTCCCTTGAGGGCGATCTTCCCTTTGCTACTATCATTTTTGCCTAAAAAGGAGTCACCGACTTAATAAATTTACGGATTCCCAGTAAAAAAATAATTTCTCTTACCTGTGGGTCTAACTGGGGTGAGAAAGGAGTTTCGGCTATTTCTGCTTCTATTTGGGCATATTCACTAGCAGTTACAGGCTTACCATCAATGGGCGATCGCCCTTCTAAAATTATTTCTGTACGTAAGATCTCTTCTGGTGTATCTTCTGGAGGCGGTAAAGTATGACTAGGCATAGCAGCTAAAAATAAGCTAAATATTGTCGTGCCTAGAATTTGTAATTTATTTTTCATCTTTTCTGGTTTATGTCTTCTCTAGAAAAACGCCTAGAAGTATTTCGTAAGTTACCCCTAAGAGCGCAACTAGCAACTATACTCTCTAGTAAGGCTAATTCTGTTTTGAGCCAAAATCGAGAATATATCGATAGCTTAGAACGAATTCACCAAGAATGCTTGGATAGTGCTACGCCTCAAGCCAAGAAAATTTATCAGCAGTCTGTTGCCCAGTTACAAGATTTAGATTAACTAACTCAAGGGCGATCGCGTGAAGTTTAACCATAAATAAGTTTTTTTATAAGTAAAAAGCTTGTAGTATAAAATTCTTTCTTCCTAAGAACGAGATTTCAGTAATTTGATCCTCCAAAATGCGGGAATATATTTTGTAGTATTTTACTCGATCGCTTTAATAACATAATACAAATTAAATAACGGTAAAACTTATTAATGCTCACAGCTACTACTGCTTTGCTCACGGTTAATTAGCACATCTGGGTTTAAGGGGCATTAGACCGAAAAGCCTTCGTAGGGTGGGCAGAGGGAAAAATTCCCCCTAAGATGGGAATATCTAGGGATTCCAGACAATACGTTGTAAGGTGGGCAAACTAACTTTTAACTCAGCAGGGCAATTAAAAACTAATTGTGCAACGCCCTACTTTTTTGGGGACTTTCTGATAACTGATGAATGATGACTGAAAAGATGCCCAGAAAACCCCGCGATCTAAAACCCAATTATTGCTACCATGTTACTACTCGATGTATCGGATGAGGGAAAAGCCTATGAACTCGTAGAGAAAGTACCTAAAATTAAGCTTGACAAAAATTCTAAAAAGCCTATATCTTATAGGTTAAGTCTTGATGCGAGAAATATAATTCTTCCTCTCCACCAATGGCGGGTTATCCATCGGGCGGGTAAATTGCCATCTAGTGATTCCATTGAAAAGGGCAATGAATTGTACTCCTTCCAGCCTTTTTTTTCTTCTAACCATTCTACCTGTTTGCCGAATTTTTTCCAAGTTTCATAGTCGGCATTTGGGTTTTCTCCCACACCTTCCCATATTCGCTTTTGTATGCTGAATCCAAACTTTCCTTTACTGTGATTAACCCAGAGTTGGTCAATCTCGTTGAGGATTTCACTGGGGAAGTTTTCGCATAGCTCATTCCAATCTTTGAAGTCTTGTTGCACCATCACTACATAAAAAAGCCAGGCGGTTTCCTCATCAGCTTTTCTCCAGTCTCCTTGGCTTAAATAATTTTCTAGTTGACTTGTTAAATTCTCTTCTGGTAATTCATTTTTTAATTGTCTCAGTTCAGATTCAAATGCTCTATCTGCTTCTCGATTATATTGAACTGCCAACATCTCAGAGAATCCCTGTCTGAATCGTTCTGGATTATCCTTGTCTGCAAACAATAACCTGAAAATCTCCCGCCATTTTTCCAGACTTTTATTTTTTTTGTTTCCCCATAGCTCGTGTAATTTATCATGAGCCTTGCAGTAAAGAGAATAGACTTCTGGTGCTTCAGGTAGTTGGATATTGGGAATAATATGGGGCAAGATTCGAGAGACGCGATAGACTCGATCTTCTTCTCTTGGTTCTGAACTTATCTCAATCAGTC
The DNA here is from genome assembly GCA_051439545.1 of Xenococcaceae cyanobacterium. GTDB lineage: Bacteria > Cyanobacteriota > Cyanobacteriia > Cyanobacteriales > Xenococcaceae > JASJDJ01. Next base: position 25,094 of record JBFRWK010000292.1, read on the forward strand.
CAAAGTCTAACCCTAGTTGTAATAGCTTTTGATAATCATCTAGAGAATCGCAAACCGCTATCATAGCCACCTTTGGAACAGGAAGCTCATAAACTAAGCAATAGCTGAGAATACGTTGTAATGGCTCATCAATAAGCTCATATAGTTCTGACCAAATAATTTGGTCTTTCCACTCTTCGGTGGGACTTTGTTCGAGTTCGGTTAGTTTAGTCTCTGTATCTTCTCTCCCTAAAACTTCTTTGTTGAGAAATTCTAGTAACCGAGGATTACCATCTGCTAAATTTAACGCCCTCTCCCGTAAATTTTCAGGGAGTGTATCAGACTTAAAATGCTCTAAACGAATAAGTTTTTTAATTAGTTCAGCTTTTCTAAATGGTTCTAACCCTTGTTTATAGAAATCGTCTAATAAATCAGAATCAAAGTCATAGCGACAGGTAATAATAATCTTATTATCAGTTCCCGTTTCTTGGATTGCTTCGACCAATGCTGCTAAAATAGGAGCAACTTCAGGCTTAAGAATATATTTACCTTCACGGGGTTCGAGATTCCATTCAAAATCATCCAGAATAAAGAGAAATGGTTCTTCTCTTAGTTCAGCTAATTGCTTGAATAGGTGAGCGCATCTTTTTTTAAGTGGAATCTGGCTATTTTCCAGATAAGGGATTAGTTCCAGTTGCGAGGGTTTAATCAATTTATCCTTTAATTTCTTAATCAAAGAGGATTCATAAATTTGTCGCCACCAGAGAATCTTTTCATGATCGGGTAATCTATCCCACAGACGAGAGGCGATGCTACTTTTGCCCCATCCCCCCATTCCGTGAAGTAATATCCCTACTTTCTCATAATCTGTTTTAAGAGTCCGCAAACAGTTTTGTAATTGCCGACGACGACCGACAAACTCCTCTCTAGTAACAACCCTTAACTGCTTTTCATCATCATCTCTAAATTTTAGGGAGGTTGTTGGTTTGGGCAATTTCTTTCGTCCCTTTGTCCTTAAGGAAGTGACTAACGCTTGGGGTAAAGTATTTCCCACATACAACCGTAATTTATGCCAATCCCTTGCTTGTTGCTCAATCAGTTTTAGGTAGGTGTAAGATAAAGCTTCTGTCAAACTGCTCCCCTGAGATAACTCCCAATATAATTGACTAGCAGCAGCCGTAGCATCGTTATCTAGGACTCGTTCACCCCAACCAAATACAGCAGCTCCCAATTTACATAATTCTTCTGCCATTGAAGGTATTACGCTGTTAGAAGAATAACCTGTACGGCAACCAGATAGAAAAATCACAGGAGGAAAAGAGGTTCTCAGTGCATCGTAAATTTCCCCTGTACTGCTATTAACTCGATTACCATATTCATCTTCAGTGAGAAAGCAGGGTTTTTTATAATAATGAGTGGCATGACCTGTTAAATGAAAAACATCAAAGTAGCCTCTTTTTTCCCGAACCACATACCCTAACTCAGATAAACAGCCACTTTCTTCAACTCTCAAATCCATAGGTGTATGCTTAGTCGCCTCTAAAATTTTCCCTTCCTCAGCTTCAAAATCTAATACTGGTTCAACTCCTAAAGGAGAGGTAGCCATAAACAGCACATTGAGAGGACGATTTTGAGGTAAGTTGGTCAGGGTAATAGGTTTACCATTGGATATCCATCGTATCGGAATAATTGAGGGTCTTTTCTGTACCAAGAAGGACTTACCATCATGTAACACCTACTAAAAACCTAAACATAACTGATCATATTTAGGGTTGGGACACGGTGATTTCCCATCTACACAATTCGATTGGCTACTGGCAAGAGAGAGGAGATTGTCCATCTCATTACTATCACTAA
>JBFRWK010000293.1:0-12050 GCA_051439545.1 Xenococcaceae cyanobacterium
TCAAGAGTTTTTTCGTCAGGGGGGACAAATTGCCCCGATTTTCAATACATAAATACTAACAAACAAGCAAAAAAGCGGGGCAATTTGTCCAAGACTGTCCTACTTTGTCATATTTTTTTGTAACCCCAAGTCCCGAGCTTCCTAGGGTTCCCCAAACTCAAAAATATACAATTAATTTTTTCCAGATACTTATTCTTTGGTTGGGCTACAAGCGTTATGACGGCAGAACCGATCGACAAAATGAAGTTGGGCGGGAAAGCCAGGAAAATGGATAATTTTTTATTGAGTAGTTAATTTGGTGTCTCGGCTATTCCCATCACGACGAACAAGAGCATAAATCTCATGGTCAACGAAATGGTCATATAGCCACTCTGCCTCACGCATAGTACCCTCATGATTAAATCCAAGACGCTGAGGAATCCCTTGGCTACGCTTGTTTTCAGAGGCACAAAAAATCACTAATCTATTGAGATTAAGAGTTGTAAAAGCATAATCAATGACGACTCGACAAGAAATAGTCATAATACCTTTACCCTGATAAGCTTCTGCAAGCCAATATCCTAAATAACCAATTCTATTCTGCCAATCAATTTGGTTAAACCCAATAACTCCGATTATAGATTTTTTTTCGCAAATAGCAGCTACAAATCCTTGATTTTTGGCAAATTGTTCGAGAGTAGATTGAATAAAGTTTTTTGTATCGGCAACTGAATTTGTAGAGTCAAGCCAAGGAAGCCAAGTCCTAAGATAAGAACGATTAGTATTTGTTAGTGCAAAAAGCTCATCCGAATCGGAAGTTTGAAGTAATCGTAACTCATATCGATCGTTGACTCGATAAGAAAACATCAGAGAAATATCGGGAAGATAGTGTGCTTTTAGTAATGCTTGTGACAGAACGAAGGGGCGATCGCTCTTCTGCTATATAAAAGTTATTTAATCTTAATTTTGACCGTAATAATTGTTTAAGTTCCGTCAAAGGGAATTCTCCCGTTACCCCGACCCCTCTCAAAAGGACAATCCTTCATGGCTACTTCTGTTGAGCCGAATAAGTCCTTCCTAATTAACTAATTATAGCAATTACTCAGATTTTCATAATGAAAATCTAAATAAATTCCATAAACTAAAAGATAATGTGGCAAAAAGTTGTTTTTAAAACGGGGATTTGGCTAGCTACGGAAATTTGGCTCAATATGATCGGCTTAGATAACATTGCCGATTACTGTGAGTTTCTTTTCGCGTTAGATGGAGACTTAAATCTCAAAAATCGCCGAACGGCCAAAATTAATGAGTATCCAGCTCAGTTTTGTCCCAAGATCGATGGTCTTTGTCCCATCCCTGGTACAGCCATTAACCCCACAGAGTTAATAGAATATAGCTGCACTGCTAAAGCAGAAATATTCACTACCAAGTGCCAAAAACTGGCAGAGCCTTGTCTTAAAGTTATGTGCCTAGGTAATACTATAAAAATAGATGGATAAATTTTGTCCTAATTTAATGTCATCTTCAGATTCTGCTTTTTTTCAGTTCGAGAAGTGAAAACAAGAGGGAGTGGTTGCTTTGGCTATTAATTCTTTAATTTTTGCTTCTTTGGCTCTCTTGTAAATTGTCATTTAAAATCTAGGGCAATCTCTTGTATCCCTTGAATAATCCGTATATTACAATGCGGACTCCGTGAACCGAAAAATCAACAGTCAAGGCTATTCTACTTAGCTTGAATTAAATACCCACAACGATGTTCCCCATTATTAATCCAGTGGGTTCTTTCCACCGTACAATCAGGCAATACCTCTGCAAACATCTCTAATTCGTGTCCGCACACACTCGGATAAGATTCTGCAATTTCAGAAATAGCACAATTATGTTCTGCTAAAATAAATCTCTGTTTTTTCCCGACCTGTGAAAGATGATGTAATTCTGCCATATAACCTTCTTCTTGACGCAACTGCCTCAATTTTGTCACTCTATCTTCTAGAGAACCTTGACCAATGCGATCGCGATATTCTGCTGCTTTTTTCTGCCATTGTTTTTCTAAAACTTTACTTACCTGTTCTTTTCCTACTGTTTCTGCCAAAGCATCTAAAAAAGAAACGGCAAATTCTCCATAGCGTTGGGGGAAAAGCGATCGACCTTTACGACTCAGTTGATAGATATACTGGGGTCGTCCCATGCCTTGTTGTAGGGCATGATATTCAACTAGTTTGTCTGCCTCCAATTCATTCAGATGGCGACGTACCGCTTGCGGACTAATATTTAAGGCTTTTGCTAGCTGTTGTGCCGTTGCTTGACCTTGTTTGAGAAAATATTGCAATATATTTTGCTTGGTAGACGGGAAACCAGTGGTAATCATCGTCTTAATTACTAAATTTTGATTTTTTATGAAAGATAAATGAGAAATTAATAAAAAAATTTTTATTTTGACAACATCTTTGTTGCTAATGTAACCTACAATATACTTAAACAACAAATTTATTGTTTTAATATATGTAGGGTAGGAGCTTAAAATCCTTATCTAAAATTTTACAAGGAAAAAGAGCCATTAACCCTACTGGTAATTAGAAAAAACCAAAAACGTTAAAGCAGCAGAACACCAAAACACCAAAACACAATCTAGTACTATGAGTGCCACAGTCAAAACTTTAGTCAATCAACCCTATAAATACGGTTTTGTTACGGATATCGAAACTGATACTATTCCTCGTGGATTAAGTGAAGATGTTGTCCGTTTGATTTCTGCTAAAAAAAATGAGCCAGAATTCATGCTGGAATTTCGCCTCAAAGCCTATCGTAAATGGTTGACGATGACTGAACCAGCTTGGCCTCATGTAGAATATCCCCCCATAAACTACCAAGATATTATCTATTACTCTGCCCCCAAGCAGAAAAAAGAAAAACTTGACAGTCTCGAAGAAGTAGACCCTACTTTACTAGAAACTTTTGAAAAATTAGGTATCCCTCTATCAGAACAAAAACGCTTGAGTAATGTTGCAGTAGATGCCATTTTCGATAGCGTTTCTGTGGCTACTACTTTTAAAGAAAAGTTAGCAGAAGAGGGAGTTATTTTCTGTTCGATTTCTGAAGCATTACAAGAACATCCAGAATTAATCCAGAAATATTTGGGTAGCGTTGTTCCCGTAGCAGATAATTACTTTGCTGCCCTTAATTCCGCTGTATTTAGTGATGGTTCTTTCGTTTTTATTCCTAAGGGTGTAACCTGTCCTATGGAATTGTCTACTTATTTCCGCATTAATACTGGGGATACAGGACAATTTGAACGCACTTTAATTGTGGCAGAAGAAGGTGCTTCCGTTAGTTACTTAGAAGGTTGTACCGCACCAATGTATGATAGTAACCAACTTCACGCAGCAGTAGTAGAGTTAGTCGCTTTAGATGATGCTAATATTAAATACTCTACTGTCCAAAACTGGTTTGCTGGTGATGAAAAAGGTAAAGGCGGTATTTACAATTTTGTTACCAAGCGCGGTTTATGTAAAGGAGTTAATTCCAAAATTTCTTGGACACAAGTAGAAACTGGTTCTGCCATTACCTGGAAATATCCTAGTTGCGTTTTGGTAGGAGATAACTCTGTAGGCGAATTTTACTCGATCGCCCTGACTAACAATATGCAGCAAGCAGATACGGGGACAAAAATGGTGCATATTGGCAAAAACACCCGCAGTACCATTATTTCTAAAGGAATTTCCGCTGGTAATTCTAAAGGTAGCTACCGAGGCTTAGTGAAAATGGGTGCTAAAGCTGAAGGGGCAAGAAATTATTCTCAGTGCGACTCGATGCTAATTGGAGATGACGCAGAAGCTAATACCTTCCCCTATATCCAAGTAGATAACAACAAAGCAACTGTAGAACACGAAGCTTCTACCGCCAAAATTGGTGAAGAACAATTGTTCTATTTCGCTCAACGGGGTATTTCCGAAGAAGATGCAGTTTCCATGCTAGTTAGTGGCTTTTGTAAAGATGTCTTGAATGAGTTACCCATGGAATTTGCAGCCGAAGCAGATAAGTTACTCAGTCTGAAATTAGAAGGAACTGTAGGCTAAGTTATCTGTGAAGCTATTAGCTATTTGGGTTTCGTGACCCCCGTTAAAAATCTGAGGACAGGTGGGACGTGAGATGTCCGTTCGCTCATAATCTGAATTCGGGATTTGACGGGTACAAACGAGACTTGCCTTGGCGCAGGGAACGTGCTGCTGCGCGCGTTCCTTGGCGGACGGAATTTTCTCCTGATGAACAATTAGAAGAAGTGGGTCAATTAGTTCCAGAATCAACTTGGTATCGTTCTCTTTGTTATAAAACACAAAAGTCTTGGAGTCGAAGCAGAAGAGTTGTTACATCTTTACCCGCTTCAAAGATATCACCATCTAAACTTTATACTGATAAATATTGTCCCGTGGTGTTGAGATGGAAAATCGTATCAAAGAACAACAACTTGATTTATACGGCACGACCGTACTTCAACACCAACTATGACAGGTGCAAATGCGAGTATCTGCCTGTCCCTATACAGATTACGGTACTCTCGAAGGTATTGTCAGTGGTATCTCTCCCGACGCGATCGGGCAGAGCCTGCCAGCGAAGCCGATCGCACCTCAAGATAATCCTGCTTCTACTTCTTCCTTACTCAGAAGTAGAATCGTCCCAGGAAATAGTCTTGCCTATGAAGTGACGATCGAGCCAAAAAGCCTAACTCTGGGTCAAGAAAATCGAGTCTGTACTATTCAAGCAGGTATGGAAGGACAAGTAGAAATTATTTCTCGTAAAGAAACAGTTCTGGCTTTTATTCTCCGAAAAACTAGATTAATTGCCAATTTTTAACTAGGGCGTGTCATCAATTAGGAAAAGCGATCGCTAGATATGTTCGCGTAAGCTGTCTGCGAACAGTTTTTCCTCCCCAAGATCCCGTGAAAAGTCAGCTAAGAGTTACGTGGTGCAAAACTTGGGTTAAAATTAACTACTAAGGGAAAATATCTAAGTATTTTTACTGTGTTGAGTGGGGATTAATTCTCGCCCTGTTCTTTGATTGTTGCCCCATGATGAGCCTTAACTGGCTGTAATTTATCTCTTTGATCCCATGAATCAAAATTTTCGTCCTGAACCCAATAGCGATAAGGACAACATACCTAAAGTTCTTCTCAGTATTTCTACGCAATCCCATTCCCCAGAAGAAACATCAGCACCAAGATCGGACTATGGGCTAAATTTTGGAGACAAAGAAGAGATATTGAATACAGGCAACAAGCGAGCGAAGAGGAACTTCCCAAATTATACCGCTCGACAGCTAAAAGATCGTTTTCAAGCAAGAATAATTGCTGCTTTAACGAGTGCTGCGGTTATGTTACCAGTACTAGCAGTAGGCACGGCCACCTATTATTTTGGTAGTCGAGTAATTAACCGACAAGAAATTTTACTCAAAAGAGGGGATATACCCGATCTGGCTGAAGCAGAATTAACACAAGAAAGGCAACTACTGGCGATGTTGTTGATGGGAACTGGCACGACAGCTTTACTGGCTGGTGCGATCGCTGCTCTCTGGGTTAAGCGTACTAATCGCTCAGATTCCGCACTGGCCATTATTCCCCGTCAATCTCCAGCCGAGTCCAATCGAGAAGAAGAAGAGTCTTCTGGGGAAAACTTGCTCGACTATCTCAGTCAACCTTTAGAGCCAACTAATATTTTGGCAGTGGCAGTACAAGAAGCACAAAAAGCACTCAAGTGCGATCGCCTGGTAGTGTATAGCCTCAATCGAGACAACTACGGCGAAATAATAGCCGAATCAGTATCTCCCGGTTGGACAGAAGCTTTAGGTATTACCATTCAAGACCCCTGCTTTGAAGCTAGATATCTAGATAAATATCGTGATGGGCGTGTCAAAGCATTAAACAATATTTACGAGGCCGACATAACTCCCTGCTATCTCGAACAATTAGAAAAATTAGAGGTAAAGGCTAATTTAGTTACACCCATTCTTTGGCAAGAACAATTATTCGGTTTATTAGTAGCCCATCATTGTGCTAATTCTCATATCTGGCAGCCAGAAGAAATCGATTTATTGACCGGACTGGCTCAAAAATTAGGTTCTGCTCTAGATAATACCAAGCTATTAAACGATTCTAAGTTACTCGTCAAGCAAACAGAAGAAGAAGTACAATGGCTGGAATTTTTGACTGATGCTACTCGAAATATTCGCCAATCTCTCCAGCCAGAAGATATTTTAAATGTTGCTGTAGAAGAAGTTCAGCGAATTTTGCAATGCGAGCGCGTGGTTGTATATAGTTTAAATTCAGAGTCTCAGGGAGTAGTAGTGGCTGAATCGGTAGCTCCTGGTTGGACGAAAGCTTTAGGACTCACCATTAAAGACCCCTGCTTTGAAACCAGATATTTAGAAAAGTATCAAGAGGGGAGGGTTCGCGCCCTCGATAACATTTATGAAGCAGGGATGACTTCTTGCTATCTAGAGCAACTAGAAAAATTAGAAGTCAAAGCCAATTTAGTTACACCTATTGTTATTGAAAGCAAAATATTTGGTTTACTGGTAGCCCATCAGTGTTCTAGTCCCCGTGCCTGGAAGCAACAGGAAATTCACTGGGTCACTCAAATTGCCACTCAAGTAGGTTTTGCTCTCGATAATGCCCAACTGCTAGCAAAATCTACTCAAATTCAAGCACAAGCAGAAACAGAAGCTCAATGGACACAATTTTTTACCGATGCGACTAAACATATTCGTCAATCCCTGAACCAAAAAGATGTTCTCAACGTTACTGTCGAGGAAGTACGTCGAGTTTTAAATTGCCAGCGGGTAGTAGTCTACAGCTTGAATCGGGAGCGTTATGGGGTAGTAGTCGCGGAATCTGTAGCTCCTGGTTGGACGAGAGCTTTAGGTATTACCATTCAAGACCCCTGCTTTGAAACCAGATATTTAGAAAAATACGAAAATGGTAGAGTTCGCGCTCTGGACAATATTTATGAAGCAAATGTAACTCCCTGCTATCTAGAGCAACTAGAAAAATTAGAAGTCAAAGCCAATTTAGTTACACCCATTCTTAACGAAGGCAAATTATTTGGTTTACTAGTAGCTCATCAGTGTTCTAGTCCCCGTGTCTGGCAGCAATACGAAATTCGTTGGGTCACTCAAATTGCCACTCAAGTAGGTTTTGCTCTCGATAATGCCCAACTGCTAGCAAAATCTACTCAAATTCAAGCACAAGCAGAAACAGAAGCTCAGTGGACACAATTATTTACCGAGGCGATCGAACATATCCGTCAATCCCTCAAACAGGAAGATGTTTTAGATGTTGCGGTTGAGGAAGTACGTCGAGTTTTAGATTGCCAGCGGGTAGTGGTCTACAGCTTGGATCGGGAACGCTATGGGGTAGTCATCGCTGAATCGGTTGCTCCTGGTTGGACGAGAGCTTTGGGTATTACCATTAAAGACCCCTGCTTTGAAACCAGATATTTAGAAAAATATCGAGATGGTAGAGTTCGCGCCCTCGATAACATTTATGACGCAGGAATGACTGCCTGTTATTTAGAACAATTGGAAAAATTAGAAGTCAAAGCCAATTTAGTTACACCCATTCTTAACGAAGGCAAATTATTTGGTTTACTAGTAGCCCATCAATGCTCTAATCCCCGTGTCTGGCAGCAGTACGAAATCCGTTGGGTCACTCAAATTGCCACTCAAGTAGGCTTCGCCCTGGATAATGCCAAGCTCCTAAGAAAATTAGAAACTGCCAGCTTACCACCTAAATCGTTGAATAATTTTATCTTGCGCTTGGGAGAACAACTAAACGAACAAGATCTGCTTAAAACTGCCGTGGAAGAAGCTCGCCAAGCAATTGATACCGAACGAGTAATTATCTACAGTTTTGATGCTGACTGGTATGGAACTGTTGTTGCCGAATCCGTTCTTCCTGGTTTACCGAAAGCCCTACAAGCCAAAATTAAAGACCCTTGTTTCGCTCGAGACTATGCCCAAAAATATTATCATGGTCGCATCCAATCCTTAGATAATATCCATGAAGCAAAACTAACTGATTGTCATCGAGAGCAGTTAGAACAATTTGCAGTTAAAGCCAGTCTTGTAGTCCCGATTATCAGCAACAATAAGTTGTTTGGTTTACTAATCGCCCACCAATGTTCTCATCCTCGCTCTTGGCAACAACCTGAAATAGATTTATTTGCTCAATTAGCCGTGCAAGTAGGATGGGCTCTTCAAGCAAATTCCACCGCTCGACCATCTCTTCCCCAGATAAAAGAAGAGGCACGGACACCAATAGAAGCAGAGAATATTGCAGTAGAGAATCAAAACAAATTTGCAAGTGTATTTGAGAGTCAAGAGACTAGAAAATTACCAGAAAGGACTCTAGTTAATAATGCGATGGAAACAACCCCTCAGCAACAGCAAGTATCTAAGCTCTTACAAAATACGCGCAACGTCTTTGAAAACCTTTTTGTCGAGGCAACTCGGCAGTCGGAGGCGATCGCCAATCTTCTCAAACAGATGCAAACCGCCAAAGATTCTGCTCGAGCGATTACCGTAAGTTTAGAATCATTAAAGCAGGACGAAACATTAGCTCAGAACAAACAAGTTAGAAGTAACAAAATTACTTTAAATCACGATCTAGTTACTCTTCAAGCAACGACAATAGAAGCTAATACGACAATCATGCAGATAGGTGATTATTCTCAAAAGCTTCTGCAAATGGGAAGTTCGATCGAGAAACAAATAAAGCAAGAAATAACCGATGATTCAAGTGAAAGCAGTCCGAATTCTTTAATATCGATCGCGGAAAGAGTATCTCCTCTGACAAATCGATTAACCAAACAAACAGCACAAATAGAAGCTTTAATCAAAGGAATAACTCTAGAAGTTAAGGAAGTAGTAAATTTATTAGAATCTGATGACGAAAAGATTGGGGCTGAAACTGAACTCCAACCAGAAATTAAGCCTATATTGCCATCGGCTACTGCCATTAATAATAAGATCGATGACCTAACAGTCAAAATTTCTCAAGCTGTGGAACAAACTCAAAATTTAACTTTTATCAATCAATTTATTCTGCAAGTAGCCAGCCTTGCTGGTCAGTATGAGCTTCCTCGTCGTATGGAGTAGCAGTTAAAAATATGACATAATTCAGTAATTTATCTGGACTAAATTAGGTAATTTATCGATAAATTCTGGTGGTTTAGTGAATTTATTCCTGGCTAAATCTAGTTGAGTTAAATTAGTTAACTTAGTTATAGATTCTGGTAAAGTAGTTAATTGATTTCCCCACAAATTTAAGTGGGTTAGACTGGTTAATTTAGTTATAGATTCTGGTAAAGTAGTTAATTTATTATTCTTTAAATTCAAATGAGTGAGATTGGTTAAATTAGTAATAGATTCTGGTAGGGTAGTTAATTGATTGCCAACTAAAATAAGATGGGTCAAGTTGCATAAATTCGCTATTTCTGGAGGAATTTCCCCAATCAGATTACAGCTTAAATTTAATTTTTCTAAATGTTCTAACTTAAAGACATCCTCTGGAATTGTCTGAAGTTTATCAGAGTCGTTATTGTCAAAAAAATTACTTAAATCTAATTCAATTAATTTTTGTTCTTTCGCTGCTTTTATTTTTACTTGAAAGTAGTTATTCATGTAATTAATAATAATTAAAAAAATAAAATGATAGTGAGTAACTGTATATTAGTTTTTATAAAAATAAAAATGTGCTTGTTAGCACATCAACGAAGAGGAATAAACCCAGCTTTGGCAATTAATTTCTGCCCTTCAGGGGTTAAGAGAAAGTTAGCATAAGCTTTACCTACTTGTTCTTCGATACCGCCATTTTCTTTAATGACTACATAGAGATAGTGGGTAAGGGGATAGGTTGCTGTCTGAAAGGCTTTAGTATTAAGCCTATTGCGACGCTGGGGACATCGATCGGGAGACACCAAAGGTTGAGAGTAAGGAGCGATAAATTGACCTGGTTGTTGTCCTAAAGGTAATGGCTTAATCGCACACTGAGGTAAGATAGCTGGTGCAGAACCATAATAAATACCTCGAACATCTTTAGCTAATCTGCGCACAGCTTCCGTAGTAGTATCGACATAATCGACGTTTGCGCCCAACTTTTGACCTTTGAGAATATTTGTCTGAAAAAACTCCACCGTACCGCCAGTACTTACAGGACGAGAGTAAGGCTTAATCTGAAGATTAGGACCCCCAACTTCTTGCCAGTTGGCGATCTCACCGCTATAAATTAAACGGAGTTGGTCTATGGTCAAACCAGGAAGATCTAAACTAGGATGAACTGCTACTGCTACACCGCCAACAGCCACGGGAATTTGTTTGAGCCGAAGACCGACTTGTCGAGCCTGGCGGTATTCTTCTTCTAGCAAAAGATGAGAAGACTGCACGAAAGTTAGTTGACCTTTCAGTAACATCTGAATACCCATTCTAGAACTAGGGGGTTCTGTTTCGGGCTGAACATAGCGCAATTGCAATTCTGGGCGTTCTGCCTGAATAGCCGAATCAACTAATAGGCGTAGTGGTGCCCAAGCAGTACTACCACCATAGCTAAAGACCCCAGTGGCAACATTTGGTACTTGAGCAAAACTATCGGGAATTTTAGTTAGAGTCTGATTTGACTTCGAGCCAGATGTCCAACCTAACTGCCAAATACCTTTGCCTATTAATCCTACCGACCAGCTTAGAGTAATAGCACTCAGTATGATAGTCCCAAACAAAGTCAGCGGGGACAGACTTGAAGGATTGTTTTTGCTCATAAATTAATAGTTTTATTTTTTCGGTATTTTTATTTTTTCATAATATGTTGTTGTGGACTCAAACTATGAGTGTAATTATTTAAGCATTATTGCTGAATTTTTTAATTGAAGATTGCTTTCTTCAGTATTTTTGCTTAAATTTATACTTGGGCATTATCTTCCTAAATTTATCAATTTAAAATATTCTTCCTCAAAAAATCATATATGACTTCAGCTTTAAATCCCGAACCCAGTAACGATCGCGACTTAACTAATTCAAGTTTTCGGGATAGTCAACCTTTGCTCGAAGAAGAGTTGAGTAACAGCCAAGTGGCTTGGTCAGTAGAACTAACTCAGTTGCCTCAAGATGTTATCCAAGAGCTACATCAAGCAACTAGTAAAGAAGAAATTTTAACTATCACCGTGGAAGAAGCCCGCAGATTGCTGGAGTGCGATCGCGTAGTAATTTATAGCCTCACCGAACCATCTCAGGGAACAGTTATTGCTGAAGCAGTTATTGCCGGTTGGACGAAGACATTGGGGATGACTATCGACGACCCTTGCTTTGAAAGCAAATGCATGGATATCTATCATAATGGTCGAGTCAAGGCTTTCAATAACATATATGGTGCAGAAATCGGTAAATACTATGTCGAGCAATTAGAACAAATAGAAGTTAAAGCTAGTTTAGTTGCTCCCATTCTCCAAAAAGGTGAATTATTTGGCTTATTGGTAGCACAGCAGTGTTCTCAACCACGTAAATGGCAGCCAGAAGAAATCGAGTGTTTGTCCCAACTGGCTACTCAAGCGGGCTTAAGCTTACATAATGCTCAACTCCTAGCCGAATCTGCTCGACTCAAACAACAAGCAGAAACTGAAGCTCAGTGGACACAATATTTTACCGATGCCACCAGACATATTCGTCAATCCCTTCAGCAAAAAGATATTCTCAACGTTACTGTTGAAGAAGTGCGTCGAGTGTTAGATTGCCAGCGGGTAGTAGTCTACAGTCTCAATGAGGATAAGTATGGAGTAGTTATAGCCGAATCCGTGACTCCAGGTTGGACGAGAGCTTTAGGTATCACCATTAAAGACCCCTGCTTTGAAAGCAAATACCTAGAAAAATACGAAAATGGTAGAGTTCGCGCCCTGGACAACATTTATGAAGCAGGGATGACTTCTTGTTATATCGAGCAACTAGAAAAATTAGAAGTCAAAGCCAATTTAGTTACACCCATAATTAATGAAGGGAAGTTATTTGGTTTACTGGTAGCCCATCAGTGTTCTAG
>JBFRWK010000294.1:0-6661 GCA_051439545.1 Xenococcaceae cyanobacterium
TTATTGATTTCCGTTAAATATTGTTTGAGGGTAGCTGCGGAAATTAAAATTTCTTGTTCGGCTAGAATCTCTGATAAGTCTTGATAACTATATCCTTTCTTTAAAGCACTTTTAAGTTTATCTCGCAAATAGTAAATACTTTCTCGTAGGTTCAGTTCCGATTTTGGTTTTTCCTTTAACTGACCTAACTTGGCTAAAGTAGTTTGCAGCTTATCGACATGAATCTTCTGATTTGGTTTAGTCTTGACCATTATCTATTCTCCGCCTACTACTTTTTAAGACTGCTATCACTACATCATAATTAACGGCTAGATTGATTTACATCAATCCAATAATTATTTACATTAATTGATGACCGAAATAATTTTAGCTCTAGTCGGCGCGATAAATATCTTTATGAGGATAATTTAAAATCTGCCATCAGATAATCGATTAATTTACAAGTCTCAATTCTCTAATAGACTGACTTGAGTTACTCCTTTATTTATTAAATAGCTTTTAGTTTAAATTGACCAGGCACAGTAATTGACTCAGTTCTACCATAAGGAATAGAATTTTGATGGTCATTGTATGTCCAACTAGTTTTCAACTCTATTTATTCTTATTTTTATTAATTTCTGTTTTCTTTTTCCCAGTAGCTCTCTCCCCTCGATTAATGAAGAAGCTGAGGAATGGTGGTACTCACTACACAATTTTTGGCTATCGCCACCGCTGCGCTAAAATTGTGAGTGAGCCAAAGGGTCAACCCCTCTGGACACCCCCTCGTCTTTTGGTGGGGGTTAGGGTTGATGGTTTATTTGACACGGAGACGCGGAGATGCGGAGAGGGGAGAGATGTCAGGGACGCTTTTTTTGAACGGGAGAGTGAGATTTGATTGTCCATTTTTCGGGAGATGATGCCATTGTGACTAATTGAGCTAAAATTTCTTCTAGACGAGAATCAAGATGTTCGGCTTCTGATTGAGATAGATAACCGCATCGCCGAGCGATTTCAATCCAAGTCTGAGTTTCGGCAGCTTCGCTTTCAGCATCTGATAGCTTACTCACAAAAGCAGCAGGGTATCTGCGCTTTCTCCAAGCTTCTGTTAGATTAGCTGCCACAGAACGTGATGAGCGACGCATCTGGTCTGTTAGGGAATAGCGTTCTTCTATAGGAAAAGATTTAGTAAGTTCAAAAATTTTCATAGCTACATCCATTGCATTTTGCCATACCCTTAATTCTTTAAATGAACGAATACTTGCCATGAACTATTATCTAATTTCTCTTTCTCAAAAATTTTCTTTTCTCCCCTCACCGTGTCACCCCTCTCCGCATCAACCATCACCATCTAATTATTAAACACTACCAAAAAAAAGGCTACTGGTCAAAAGAATATGCCTCATGCTATCGCCCGTATTGCTAAACTAAACAGTGGTAATATCAATTCCTCCGAGCAGCATACCAAAAGAGTTAGAGAAACTCCAAATGCTAACCCAGAAATTAAGAATATTCGTTTTATCGGTCAACCAGAAACTAGGGATTGTCCTAACTTAGATAGCATAGTGCGAGAGCGAATAGGAGAGCAGACAATTCGTAAGAATGCGGTTTTATGTGTCGAGATGCTCTTAACCGCTAGTCCCGAATACTTTCGACCCGATGACCCTAGCAAGGCAGGATATTATCAACCACAGCGTACTGATGACTTTCAACAGACAGTCCATCAATGGCTCGATAATCAATATGGAGATCGTATTGTTAGAGCAGAGTTACATTTAGATGAAGCTACACCCCATATTCATGCTTACCTAGTCCCTTTAGATGAAAGAGGTAAATTAAATTGTCGTGGTTTATTTGGCGGAAGGGAAAAACTAAGTAAGTTCCAAGATAGCTACGCAGAAGCTCTTGCTCCTTTGGGACTAGAGCGAGGAATTAAGGGGAGTCGAGCTAAACATACTGACATCAAGCAATACTATGCTGCGGTTAATAAAGAACCAGACTTGACCCTGGACATGGAGACTATCCAGCATCAATTAGCAGACCGAACTAGGGCAATTAAAGAAAAAGAAGTTCTCAAAATTACTGCTAAAGCATTAGCGAAAGAAAAAGAGGTTTTACAACAGCGTCTCCGAGATTTAGAAACCAGGATACATAGTCAGCATAGAGAACTAGAAAACTGGAAAACTAAATATACCGAGCTAGCTAGTAAAGTACGGGATTTACCTTTAGCAAAAGTAGCTTATGAATTAGGTTTAGACCCTGAACCAAAAGATAAACATAAATGGCAAAATGAACATCATATTATTAACATCACTGGTAGTAAGTTTTATGACTGGAAAGAATTAAAGGGAGGTGGGGGAGCAATCGATTTGGTAATGCACGTAAATGATTGTGATTTTAAACAGTCAGTAACTTGGTTAAATGACCGTTTTGGTGAAGGAGCGACTATTGATGCTGTTACTTATAAGACTAGAGAGATTATCCAAGAAAAACCAGTACTTGAATTTACTCCCCCTGTACCTGAAGAGAGTAAATGGCAAGAGGTGAAAAAGTATTTAACTCGCTCTCGTAAATTACCAAGCGGTTTGGTAGATGCTCTGCATAAAGAGGGGTTAGTTTATGCTGATGATAAACTAAATGCTGTGTTTATTCGTCGCTCTTTAGATGGGTTAACTAGGGGTGAAGAAAATGAAATACAAAATTCACTGCGTCTCCCCCTCTCCGCGTCACCGCGTCAACCATCTCCAGCAAATTCCAAAATCACAGGAGCAACTCTAAGAGGTACGGCAGGAGAAGATAATACTTTTAAAGGATTAGCTAAAGGGTCGAAGCGAAGTGAGGGCTGGTTTTATTTTCAACAGGGAGGACAATCGAGCGACCCGATAAACAGAGCAGTGTTAGTCGAGTCTCCTATTGATGCTATGTCTTTTGCGGTGTTAGACCGTAATGATAGTCGGAGAACGATTTATATTTCTACTGATGGTGAGGGTTCTATTCCTTTTGAATTTTTACGGCAGTTAAAGGATGTGGTGGTGGCTTATGATAATGATGAACCTGGGAATTTAATGGCGCAAAGGACGATATCTCAGTTACCATTAGCTGTAGTTAAAACACCAAAAGCTATCGATTGGAATTCTGAACTTTTGAATAGGTTTAATTGGTTAACATCGAGCCGAAGTCAGGAAATCAAAAAGCAGCCTCAACAGGAACAAAAACGGGATGGAGGATTGAGCTTGTAGTGAGCGTTAATTACATTTTTTTATAAAACTTGTTAATATCGAAGAAACCAATAGGCGATTGGCTTCCTCACGCCAAGTAAAAGTCTAAACAATATAATAATACTTTCAGCCAATATTCCCCGTTATACGGAAAAGTCCAACAAAACGGTCAACCTGAAATTTGTAGCAAAACTTACAAGTTTGGCCACAGTCCAATCAAAATCTCTCGACAATAGTTAACTTGTATTGTGCCAAATAATTCTAAAGATATTACGCCACTTAATTCTAAAAGTTACAAGAAAGTGCAATTGGTTTAGATTAAGTAATAGCTGTAGCTACTTACAAGTGTAGTATATTAGTAAAAAATTTATTTGACTTTATTCTAATCTACATTGCGATAAGTCCGTGCCTGACTAACTTTGTGTCGCTTGACAGCATCACTACGCTACGCATCGATTAGCGTTCTTTTTGCTCATTTACCACCTATCTAATTAGCTAGGGCATTTAACAATTGCTAATTAAATCAAATCTTTTGTCTTGATAAATCCAATTGAAGTTATGATTATTTTTAAGTAATTCGGTTCTAATGGGGAACAGCCATTAGAAGTAATGGGGAAAGTTTGGTGTAAATCCGTCGCTGTCCCGCAACTGTGATGAGGATGTTAAATTTCTCTAAGTCAGAATGCCCGCCGATATTAACACCACACATACGAGCGATCTGCGAGGTACAGATGCAATTTAATTGGCAACAGAATTTGTCCGTACTGTTTTTCCTTTTCAAGTGTGTAAAAGGAGTACGGTAGATGAAAAAAACTAAAATATTACACCTGGCAAGCATGGCGGGGTTGAGTGCCTATTTGATTATCGGTTCGCCAGCACCTGCTCAAGCCATGCACATAGCCGAAGGATTTTTGCCCGTACAGTGGGCAGTAATTTGGTGGATAGTGGCATTACCTTTTTTTCTGTTGGGTTGGCGATCGCTTGTCCGCATTACCAAAGAACATCCAGAACTCAAACTTTTACTAGCACTAGCAGGAGCATTTGCTTTTGTTCTCTCTGCCTTAAAAATACCATCAGTGACGGGCAGTTGTTCCCATCCGACGGGAACTGGGCTGGGGGCGATTCTCTTCGGTCCTTTAGTGATGTCTGTGTTGGGAGGATTGGTGTTGCTGTTTCAAGCAGTCTTGTTAGCACACGGCGGTTTGACGACTTTGGGAGCAAATATGTTTTCCATGGCAATTGTCGGACCATTTGTTGCTTATGGAGCTTACAATCTCTTCAAAACTAAAAATCAAAAGCTGGCGATCTTTCTGGCAGCAG
The DNA here is from genome assembly GCA_051439545.1 of Xenococcaceae cyanobacterium. Classification (GTDB taxonomy): domain Bacteria; phylum Cyanobacteriota; class Cyanobacteriia; order Cyanobacteriales; family Xenococcaceae; genus JASJDJ01. Next base: position 4,515 of record JBFRWK010000294.1, read on the forward strand.
CCTTAGCAGACTTGCTTACTTACATAGTCACTTCGATTCAATTAGCACTGGCTTTTCCAGCAGCATCGGGAGGAGTTATCGCAGCATTCATTAAATTCGCAGGAATTTTTGCCATTACTCAAGTGCCACTGGCAATTACGGAAGGATTGCTGACTATACTGGTGTGGAACTGGCTACAGGAATACAACCAAGAAGAATTACAAACACTAAAGTTAATTAGAAATTAAAAATATGAATAAATCCTCATCAGCGCGCCAGAATTGGTTGCTGGCGATCGCAGTGATTGCTCTAGCCGTAATACCCCTAATCTTTGTCAAGGGAGAATATGGTGGTGCTGATGGTCAAGCAGAAGAAGCGATCGCCGAAATCCAACCTAACTATGAACCCTGGTTTCAGCCTTTTTTTGAACCTCCTAGTGGAGAAATTGAAAGCCTCCTATTTTCCTCCCAAGCAGCAATTGGGGCAGGAGTAATTGGTTATGCCATTGGTTTGTATAAAGGACGCAATCAAAACAAGTAAGTAGCAAGTAATTTACTTATTACTTATTACTTATTACTTATTACTTAACCTTCATGCACCTATGGCTCGATAACCTATCCCATAACAATCGCTTACGCCATCTACCACCCGAACATAAGTTAGGATTTGCTTTAGTAGGGTTAGCGATAGCCTTAATTGCCCATCCACCCGTACAAATTGCGATCGCTTTATGGATGAGTGTTTGGATTGTTGGTTATGCTCGAATTCCCGTTAAAGTTTACGGGCAAATGCTAGGTTTAGCCATCGGATTTTGGGTAACAAGCATTCCTGCATTAATAATCTCTGGTGTAGCTGTCTCAGAACAAGCAGCGATTCAAGCAGATGCTTTGTCTGGATTGACTGTTGGCTCTTATTATCTTTATCTCAGCGATCGGGGTTTTGTTCAAGCAGGTTTAATTTTCTTTCGCACTATTAGTACGGTTTCTTGCCTTTACTTTGTCTTATTTACGACTCCCTTTACAGAGTTATTACAAGTATTGCGTCGTCTTGGCTGCCCTGTAGTGTTAACGGAATTATTACTTCTGATGTATCGCTTTATCTTTATCCTGTTATCCACCGCTAGAGAACTCTGGATTGCCCAACAATCCCGTAATGGTTACTGCACTCGCCAGCGATGGATTTATAGTCTTAGTTTACTGGTAAGCCAACTCTTGCAAAAAACATTGGCACATTACCGACAATTCGTTCTTTCCACCGCAGCAAGAGGCTTTAATGGGGAGTTTAGAGTTTGGTCTTCTCAAAATTATCACCCGAATCAACGATATGCGCTCGAAGCTAGTCTTGGTTGTCTAACTTTGACAGTTTGGAATTTACAATTATAAATAAAATGTCCCAGTGGCTGTTGGAATTTGAAGATATTTACTATACCTATCCAGGGATAACTCAACCTGCGATCGATCTTTTAACTTTACGTATTCGGAGAGGGAAACGCTGTGCTGTCATCGGTCAAAATGGTTGTGGCAAAACAACGCTATTTCTGTTGGCTAATGGATTATACAAACCGCAGCAAGGCAGCATTCGCTATGCAAAGAAACGACTAAAGTACGATCGCAACGCCCTAATACACTTAAGACAACAAGTGGGACTGGTATTTCAAAATCCCGAACAACAATTAATTGCCTCTACGGTGGAAGAAGATATATCCTACGGCTTGTGTAATCTCGGACTTTCCGAAACAGCGATCGCTGAAAGAGTCCCAGAAATCATTGCTCAATTTGGACTTACCTCCTTTGCCACCAATCCCGTTCATCACTTGAGCCTCGGTCAGAAAAAGCGGGTATCTCTCGCTGGTGTAATGGTTTTACAACCAACATTATTATTATTAGACGAACCTACTGCCTATCTCGATCCCCTACATACTCGCTCCTTAGCACAAACCTTAGCCACAATTCATGGTGAAGGTACGACAATTCTCATGGCAACTCACGATCTAGAATGGGTCTATCGTTGGGCAGATTGGGTATTTGTCATGGATCGAGGGAAACTGATATTAGAAGGAACGCCCAAAGATATTTTCGCACAACAAGAGCTACTGGAAAGAATCAAGCTGGGTGTCCCGTTAGGGTTTCAAATATCATCTCTACTTGATGAAGTGAATCAATCTACAA
>JBFRWK010000295.1:0-6263 GCA_051439545.1 Xenococcaceae cyanobacterium
TAGGCTTCATTTTCGCTCATTCTATTATCAAAGTTGATATTAAAGCATAGTTAATAATAGAAAAACTTATCTTTTAACTAAGCTGATTCTTGTTGATTGTTTCGATTACTTTTTCAGCAAACCCTATTTATACAGGCGGAACAATTACAGGGAACTAATTTCTGGAACGTCAACCGATGGTAAGAGTTATTAATCTTATCCAGTTCATTGGTAATGATCGTCATAAAATTCCGCCTGTTAGTACCAGCCACACGAATTCTAATTTCTCGTCGCTCGTAATATTCAATGACCTCGGCTTGAGTATTATCTTTATTAAGAACAACCCCACTTCTCCAAACATACTTCTGTTGATAAATATGTTGGTGCATAACCACAATAAACTGAGTAATGATGCCTTTTGGCATAAACTCATAAGTGTAGCGGAGGATGAGATTATCAGTTTCATACCATTCATAGATCGGTTTAGTTTTAGTTAAGAGTTGAGGAGCAATATAAGTATCTTGAGTTCCAGGAATTTGATAGCAGAGTTTGAAGCGCATCATTAATTCGAGAAGTTCTGCTTGTTTGAAGAGATATTGTTCATCACTCCAAATCTTATCTAAATCTTTGGTGGTAAACTTGCCAAGATGATTGATTACTTGTTTATCATCGAGAACTTTGTAAACAGCATCAGTACCCCATTCAGGTTTAAGAATAACAGTATTTCTCAACAAAGGACTATCTTGGAAGTGGAGACAAACACCCAGGTCGTGTAAATAACCACTTAACTGTAATTTGTCTTTAAGTTGAGTAAAGCCATTATCTTGGCAGATTTGGAGATATTCTTCGAGACTGATGTAGTTCCGCTTGTCTTGTTCTAAACTTTCTCTAACTCGTTTCCAAGTTTTGGGTAATGCGCTGCCAACGTGAGGTAATTTAGCAATATGGTATTTGATACTGTCTAAAATAGCGTTTAAACCGCGATTATCTTTTAGGTTAGTGGCTAAAGATTCTTTCAGATTTTCAAATCTACCTCTTAAAGAATTAACATCAATTTCAATCGTGCGATCTCCTTTCTCATTCTTGACAATAAGTAAAGGACTGTTATTGCTAAGAAGTTCGACTACATTGAGCCAATAATAAAAATCTGTATCTTCTTTGCGAGTATCGGCTACTAAAGCATAAAGAGAACGTTTGGTGAGGAAAAATTGATGGGTGGCATGATATATTTCCTGTCCACCAAAGTCCCAAATATTGACCGTAAATTCTCGTTCTTTTTGTTCTTTCTCTAAGAAAGTAAAACTCCATTTAGTTATGTCAATACCTTCAGTAGATTTTTCCTTAGTGTCTAATTGATAGTTAGAGTCTTCTATCTTTTTGGCAAGAGAAGTTTTCCCTGCACCACCTTCTCCTACTATCAGAAGTTTAGCTTCATAAATATAGTCTTTTCCTTCTTCTCTGAGTTGACGCAAATATTCTTTAATTGCTTTTATGCCTTTTTCTGCAACTTCTAGGGGTGGTTTTTCTAGAGAATTTCCACTTAAATATAGTTCTTTTAAATTAGAGAGAGTGGAAATAGAATCAGGTAGACTTGATAAGTGATTATCACTTAAATCCAGTACTGTTAAGCTAGAGAGAGTGGAGAAGGCATCAGGCAGAGAATCTAGTTGATTATTACTCAAATATAATATAGTTAAGTTAGAGAGATTGAATATAGAATTGGGTAGATTAGCTAATTGATTACTACTTAAATATAGCTCGGTTAAATTAGAGATATAAGCAAGATAATCAGGTAGATTAGATAGTTGATTATTACTTAAGTCTAGCGTGGTCAAATTAGAAAGATTGGCAAGAGAATTAGGCAGGTTAACTAGTTGATTATTACTTAAGTCTAGCGTGGTTAAATTAAAAAAATTAGCAATGGAATCAGGCAAGACAGGCAGTTGATTATTGCTTAAATTTAGAGCGATTAAATTAGAAGAATTCGAGCTATAATTATGTAATTTGTGTATTTTATTCCAGCTTAAATTTAAGACTTTTAGATTTCTTAATTCAAAAACCTCATCAGGAATTTGAGTTAACTGTCCATTACTCAAATCAAGTTCTTCAAGCTGTTGTTCCTTGGCTGCTTGGATTCGTTGTCGAAAGCGTTCGGAGATCTTGTCTTGACTCATCTTAGTTACTGCTGTGACTCAAAGAGAATTACGCAAAAAGACTCAATCTAATACTACAACTATAGAGCTAAATGAAGAGATTACAAAACTAGTACAGAATTAATCTAGAGAACCAGTAACAACTTTAATTCTTTTTAGTCCAAGATTAAGAGCGATATAGGCATGATGATAAAGTTCTTGAGGGTTATAGAATAAACCATCCCAGCACAAGATTTGGTAGGAGTAGAGATAGTTGCTGGTACGGTAGACCAGTAGTGCAGCAGATTGTGTAACGACAAGATGAATAATAGTCATTTGGTTTGCGTCCTCTCAAGTGTGGATTGAAGAGGGCATTCGGGAAAGAAAAGGTAGTATGCTTATAGTCTAATTGATTGAGTAAAAGATATTGATGGAACTAGAGAATCAAAAACCCTGACAGATGCCAAGGTTTAGTGAAGAGAGATATTTGATTGTAGTTGTATTCATAAGATTACTTTTTTTGATTTCAGAGATAACTTAGTAGAGAAGGTATAAAAATTTAGTTGCTTATAGAATTAACGATAAATTTCTTCTCAAGCAGATTTTCTTTCCACAATTTGCTTTAGGTATTCTCTAACTCCTTCTTGCCAATTATCTATATCTTTCAATTGAGCTTTTAAAGATTGAGGAATTCGGACACTAATTTGAGCGTTACAAGGCTCTGGTCGATCCGTTTTAAATCCATATTTAACTATATCTGGGTTTCCGTTTGGGTTGGGCATTTTTCCTTTTTGAGCAATATTAAGTTTTGAAAACTTAGCGATTAAACAGTGTGGTTACACATTGTTTAGCCTATAATAGTTTTGTGACTCTAAGCGATTGCCCACCTAGCTGACAACTGTTGAACAATCGCTACTATTTCACAAACCTAAACAGAGGTTCAATACCATGTTAACTCGTATATATAGAGAGAATCAATCCCTAGAAGAAGAAGGGATATCCCCCAACGACTTGAGCCAAATCCCCAAATCTTACTCAAAAGGGGAATTAGACGGACAAAGTAACCTTAATCCTTCTCATCCTGAAGACTGGGATTACTGGTCAGGATACAGTCAAGGCCATCGTGAGTATTGGTGCAGGCGGAAAGGAATAAGTTTACCTGACGAATTTTAAAACCTGTCGGAGCAAGCGGATTAAATTCTGCTTGCTTACTTATTAACCACAACAAAATAATAAATCAATGCACACATCAAAGGATGAGAAGGCATTAGCTCCTTCTGTGATTGTGAAGATTGCCCCTGCATACCAAAAGGCAAAGACTGCCATAACTCAGCATTATCAAGAGACGGTGGCAGAGTTAGAAGTCAAAAGCGAAATTTTTCCCCAGGATTTAGAAGAGATGACAGGAGGTGTGAGATGAAGACAACCGTTATACCTACCGAATGTACGGTAAAGCTATCAGCCCAACACCATCAACAATGCTGCGGGACAGATATTAACAAGAAGCAGAGAGGATTAGACCCAGAGTGGGTAGAAGCAAATTGTTATTCAGTAGATATCAAAGAAGCGACAGAGTTATTAGGATACCCTGCTAAATGTGGAGGAATAGCGATCGAGGGGTCAAATGGGCAGTTTCAGCTAAGACCAGACAAACCGTGGGGCGGTAAGCCAGGACAAAAAGCACCGAAGTACAGGACAGCGTGCCGTGATGAATATACAGCCTTATTACCCAAGCATCCCACAGATAAGAATTACTGGATAGACATAGAAGCTTTAAAACAAAGATGCTACAGCATAAACGGGCATCCTTACTTAGTGGTAACAGAGGGGGGCTTTAAAGCGATCTCCTTATGTTCACATGGAATCCCAACCATAGCGTTACTGGGTGTGGAAATGGGGTTAACACCAAGTTCAGATGACCCACAGGGTAAGCGTTACTTAGTACCAGATTTAGAAAGATTTGCAGTGGCTGGATTTGGATTTATATTAGCATTCGATTGTGATACATATACCAAAAAACCAGTCAAACAGGCATTAATTAAGCTAGCTCGGCAGCTACAGAAGTTCTCTGTTCCAGTATATAATTTACCAGAGTGGAATGAAGAGGACGGCAAAGGGGTGGACGACTATCTTCAGAATCGAGGAATAGAAGAATTCCGTAAAGAATTATTAAGCCAAGCCTATTGCTTTGAAGAGTGGGAAGCCAAATACGGCTCAGATGCCTTTTATACATCGGGAGGCTATAAGATACCGAAACCCGACATTGTGGGCTTAGAGATAGCAGAGAAATATGAAGAAAAATGGGTCTACTGTGACGAATTAAAAAGCTGGCTAGCGTATTCCCTAGAAACAGAAGGAATATGGACGATTGTATCCAAGCAATATTTAGCAGCCGAAGTTCATGGCATACTCAAAGCCAGAAACATAGAAGGTTATGGTACAAATACCTACATAAATAATATTTTAGGGGCGTTAGAAAGGGAACTATATCTCAGGAAATGGAAGGAAAAAACATCAACAGAATGGTTGCCCTTCCAGAATGGGGTTTTAGAACTCTCCACAGGCAAACTGCACGAACATAGTCCAGAATTTAGATTCACATGGCAACTCCCAAGAGACTATACGATCGTAGAATCGGGGTGGAAGGCGATCGATAACTGGTTAACCGAAGCGACACAAGGAAACGCAGAATATAAAGAATTGTTAATATGTTTTGCTGCTGCGGTTCTGAGGGGTCGAAATGACCTCCAAAAATTCCTGCACCTAATCGGAGGAGGAGGAAGTGGAAAAAGTACATTTACCACCCTGTTAACAGCCCTAATAGGCTCAGAAAACACAGCTACGTTAAATATGTCCGACTTAGAGGATAAGCATGAAATAGCCCGTATCTTTGGCAAAAGGTTAATTGTACTACCAGACCAAGATAAAGCAGCCAAAAAGATGAGTAACTTCAAACGTCTTACAGGGCAAGATAGATTATCTGGTAGGAGATTATTTGAAAATGGATTTGAATTTATCTTTGGTGGATTGACTGTAGTTACCAGTAACTTTCCGATCTTTCATACCAATGTAGGCAGTTGGTTAACTCGCCGAGTAAAAATGATTCCTTTTAATTACCAAGTTCCTGCCCAGAAAAAACGGGATTTGAGCAAGGATATGACACCAGAGTTGGGAGCATTTACCAGTTACCTGTTGAGTATACCGTCTGAAAAGATCGAGCGAGTACTAAAAGGAGTGAGCGATCGTCCGCTAGACCCAACGATGTGGGAGGCGCAAATCAGAAGTGATGGGATGGCAGCCTGGGTAAACGATTGGGTAGTTCAAGACTGTACGGCAATAACAAGAATAGGAAGTAACAAATCTGAATGGAGTTCGGAAACAGAATACGATGGGTCGAGATCTAGTTTGTATGGCAGTTACGCCCTCTATTGCCAACAGACGAATAGGAGTGCTAAATCCCCCCAAAACTTTTCGGCTGAGCTATTAGAGTTATGCACCAGGATTCTAGGTTGGCAAGTGGAAAAAGATCGGGTAAAAATGGCGGGGCAAACCGTTAGGGTAATTAAAGGGTTGAGATTGCGATCTCTTTTGGATGGGGATCGACCAACGGTAGAGGAGATATTAGAAGGGTCTGGAGAGAGGGGAGAAACGGAGAGGGGAGAGGGGAGAAAAGAAATTCCCAGTGTCACAAGCTCACTCTTCACCGCGTCTTCTTCGGGTGACAGGGGTGGTGACAACATTAGTGACAACTGTGGTGACAAGGTAAAAACCTTGGTAGATAAAGGAATAGACAAGGGAGACAACCAGGAACAATTTAATAAGTCAGAAAAAATAAACCTCTCATCTCCTGAAAAGAATAAGCCAACTAACGTAACAGGAGGAGAGGAAAAAAGAAATATTCCTCCCCTAAATTTAACGAAGGTAGAGAACAAAGCTGTTAATTCTGTAACTCCCAAGGCGATCGATATATCTTCTTATCCATACGACAGTAGTAGCGCTCGAAGTAAAAAAGAGAGAGCGGATCAAGTCAAAGCCAAAATTTTAGGATGCAGTACCAGTAATGAATTGATCGAGTTAAAAATAAGTGAAAGAGAAATAGATTGGCTGAAAAAGAATGTCTTAACCCAAGCCGAAAGAGAACAGCTTAAGCAA
>JBFRWK010000296.1:0-20566 GCA_051439545.1 Xenococcaceae cyanobacterium
CTTCATCTCCATCACGGTTAAAAGCAAATTGATAAACCCGATTTAATTTTTCTCTGTCATTAAGATCGCCAAAAAGGCGATCGGCTTCTTCGGAATTACCAAAGCTATCGACAATTTGATTGTAAATTTCTTGTTCTTGTCCTGTTAAACGATCGCCTTCTCGTGGAGCATAACTAACTTCATTCTCACTAAGGACGTTATTCCAAAAATCACGTCCCCCATTATCTGCTGGTCTTCCATAGTAAGCAACGTAAGCGATTTGTGCTGTCTCACCAGTTAATTTTAAAGTCGAAGTATTACGAGGAGTGACAGTAACAGTAACAGTGGCAGTATCTGTACCTCCATTACCATCACTAATTTGATACTCGAAAGTATCTTCTCCTCTTGTAAAATCCGCGTTGGGAGTGTAGGTAATGGTTCGATCTTCGTTAATAGTAACTGTACCGTTATCTGGCTCATTACTAATGCTCTCGATAGTTAATTCATCGTTATCTGCATCAGTGTCATTAGTCAAAACATTAATAGTAACAGTGCGATCGCCTAAAGCACCTACTGTAGCTGTATCGTCATTAGCTACTGGAGAAGTATTGGAAGGTTCAACAATATCTAGATTTGTCTCAATAACTTCAAACTCGTCGCCTTCTCCTACCAAATTGATTGTCGATCTATCGTCAAAATTTTGCGTGTTAAAGTTTACGGTTAAGATCTCTTTTTCTTCGTCGGGAAATTGTAGTCCTGAAGCAAGTCCCAAAGGATTTAATTCCCACCGAATTAGTTTTTCTGTTGCAGGATCGTCATCCAAATTGGAAACTGAGTCATCTTCTGGATTCTGTCCTACTAAACCTGGAATGCCAGTAGGAACTGCTGCGCTTTCAAATTCTAATTTATCTTCGTCAAAATGCAAACTAAAGTTTAAGCCTGTTTCATTAGAATCGCCCTCTTCACGATTTTCTAGTGAATGAAAAACCCTTATTGTAACAGGTTGCCCGTTAACAATAGAATTTGGGTCAGATTCTAGTCTAAAAATATGTTGAGCCATAATTTTCTCCGATTTATAATTACCAGAAATTACAATGATTGTTTGTGATTTTTCAACTTAAAAAGTTGAGCTAAAAAAGCTGTGATTAGACAGGGAAAAAGTCGAGTCGAGAGTAATAACAAAAACTCGACTTTTATACCTTGAATTAAATAAAGTCAAAATTATCAGCAACTAAAGGTTCTTCGTGGAAGATAGAAATTTTATCTTCTTCACTGATAATTAATTCAGAAGCAGAATTTGTTGGAGAAATTGCTGCCAATATTTCCTCGGAATTATTGAAGCCAAGACTTGAATCTAGAAGAATTTTATCTTCAGCTTGAAAATCTTCTATTACGTCGTTACCGCTATCGAGTCCAAAGATGAAAGTATCTGCATTAGTTCCACCGACAAGAGTATCATTGCCAATTCCGCCATAGAAAGAATCATTTCCTGCTTCCCCTACTAGGCGATCGTCTCCAGCACCACCCACAAGAATATCGTCTCCAGCAGTTCCAGTTAATGTATTATTTTCGTCATTACCATAAAAAGATTGAGCTACGCTTACTGTCGACTCATCTGGTGCTGAAGTTGGTTCTGGTTGAAATTGGTTAACAAAATCTTTAATTTCAGCAACATTTTTTCGTTCTGAACTATCAGATATTAGACCAAAATCTTCAATGAAGCTTTCAATGTTTTCGTCGGAAAAACTACTAGAAGCTAAAAAGGTTAACAATAAATCTTTACTGTCAGCTTCTCCATTACCATCAATATCTAGTATATTATTATTTGCTGTTTCTACATAGTCTTTAATTTCACTTATAGATGAGCGAGTTGCATTGTTTGAAACCAGATCGAAATCTTCAATGAAGTTTTCAATGTTTTCGTCGGAAAAACTACTAGAAGCTAAAAAGGTTAACAACAAATCTTTACTGTCAGCTTCTCCATTACCATCAATATCAAATTGGCGACGAGCAACGTTTAGTTCGTAGTTAAGATTATTGTCGCCAGTAACATAGACGAAAAATTCACTGCTTTGCTCTGGAAAGCTAACTGATTCGACACCTTTTGCTGTTTCTGACGAATCAATTAAATTGTAATCTTCATCGAAAAGATATAAATCGAGATTGCCTTTATCGTTATCGAAAGTAATTGTTACTGTATTTGGATTGAGGTCGGTGTTACGAACAGAATCAAATTTAAACCAATCACCACCAGTAGGTAAACCGTCAGAATCATTATTACTTTTTAAAGCGATAGTATTATTCTCGTTAGTATTAGTAAGGTCGGTAATGGGGATCGCATTTTCAGGCGCATCTTCCATGGTTAAACCTCTGATAACAAATTCTTCATTACGACCAATAGAACCAATATTGACAGCAGTGCTTATACTGTCACCAGTATTTTCTCCCGCGTCGTTTTTTTCGTATTCGTCTTCGGGAATAGTATCGGTATCAGGAGCATTAATCTTTAATTCGTATTCAGGATTGACATCGCCATCAACTTTAAGTAGGTAGTTTCCTGTACTTAAACCATTAAGCTCGATCTTTTCATTATCATCTTCAGTCTTAGACTCTCGTATAATATTATCTAGATCGCCTTCTCGGTAAAGTTTTACATCGAGATTCCCTTGAGTATGAGAGAAAAGAATCTCGATACTACCTGTTGTTGTGTCATTTTGCAGATTAAACTTAAACCAATCTTCGTCTGAAGTGCTATCAATACTCAAGTTAGGATACCTAGTATTGATTGCTAAAGTCTTCAAATCAAAAGCTTTGCTGGAATTATCAGCAAAGTTAATGCTGCGAGTACCTTGAGAATCATTAGTTGTTTCGGTAATATCGCTGAAAGCAAAACTGCGATCGCTTCTATTAGCATCACTAGTTAAACCGCGAACGAAGTCATCCCAGGCATTATTAGCTAAGAAGCTCAGTTCGCTCTCATTATAGTCGCCTCGAATATTACCGTTAGCAGAAGGTAAATAAATACCAATGCCACCGTAGTCTACATTAAGTTCAACTTGAGTAATAACGGTGTCATTTATAGCATCGATAACTTCTTTAGCCTTAGTTTTAATCACCTCAGTAACAGCATTCTCTTTAACTCCTTCCATAAATCCCAGTAAATCTCTTTCATTGGGAAGTTGCCAGTCGTGTTCTAAAGCTGAGTAACGGGCTTGAATTATTCCATACCAGTCGCTATCGGTAGCGTTGTTGAGAACAGTACTAGCGAAATTATTAATAGCGGAATGGAGATCATCATAACCATCAGTTTTAATTGCCGATTGAGTCCATTTGCCGTCATAAAATTCATCATAGGATTCTACTACAGCAGACCCAAGCTGCTCTGCGGTCATGTTACCGCCAACGTCAGCCAAGCGTTGTAGCCAGCCCTCATAATCCCAGCCGTCTCCTAGCTCAATCTGTTGAGAAGATACAACCACCTCAGTGAGATCGCGAAGATCGTAACCAACTTCAGCTAATGCCATTAAACAAGCATCAAAACCGACCATTTTCAAACTATCGCCTAAGTTGGCATCAGTAATTGCCTCGGTGACATCATTGATGCTGAGATTGTTATAGTTATCTGTTTCATCCCAAGAAATTCCATCAAGTCCACCACCATGATCCCAAACGACTACGCTATAGTTTTTCGCTTGATAATTTTCAGTTCCCCAAGCAATAAAGTCTGTCAAAGTTTGAGGAGAACCCATATCTTGTTCGCCGATTGATTCTAGATTACTAGAGATTCGGTTGATATTGGAGTCATGTTGAATAAGACCGCGACGGGTATCTGTCCAGTCACCATTAGAACTGTCGTATCCTTCGCTACGGTCTATTTGAACTACAACATTAACATTATCGGGCAGATTAACTGCTTCCATTTCATTAATGTCGTCAAGTCCAGCACCTTCTAAATCGTTATCAGCATTAATATAAACTAAAACTGTCCAGTCATCCTCTAGCGATTGTTCTCCATTTTCTGGCGGTTTATCGTTCTCATTGGGATTAGCATTAGCAATAGGAGCATCGATATTTAAGGTGTAGTCAGAATTAGTAGCACCATCATAGCCATAGACTTCAACAAAGTAATCTCCTGGTGTAGCTTCTGGGATAGTAACTGTTTCTACATCGCTAATGCTATAAGATTCTCCAACAAGAACGTTGTTACCGTCGTAGACAGCTAAGTCTAAATCTCCGTCAATATGCTCGAATTCGATGTTAATATTGACTTCACCCTCGGCTTGAGTTGTGAACTTAAACCAGTCAGCATTACCCGCTTCGTGAATGCTAAGATTTTCCTCTGAGATGCTAGAAGTTAGATTACGGAAATCTGTAGCAGTTTCAGGAGTGTCGTTAAATTCGTAGCGATCGCCAATACCTTCTAAATTAATATTTCCGCCACCAGAAGCTTGTACTAAAAGATTGTAGTTAGTAGATACCTCAGTTGCTGCGTCGGAAAATAGTTGCTTGAAATCGTAGACTTGAACAAAATATTCCCCAGGATTTAGACCATCAAGAGAAATGGTTTCTGTATCGCTGACACTTGTAGAAGAGTTTATTAAGTAGCCACCGGCATCATAAAGTTCGAGGTCTAAGTCGGCTAAATAGCTATTAAAGTTGTCAATCTCAACGAAGTCACCATCTTGTCCTTCTGCATCTAAAGTGAACTTAAACCAATCTTCATCGCTTCCAGCAATTACTAACTGTTCGATATTTTGTCCAATCTTCTCAGTGATATTAGCAGCATTGTCAAAATTGTCGTTGTCTTCATAACTGTCATCTCCTGTCGTAATAGCGGGAACATCAACCGTCAAACTATAGTCAGGATTCTCTGCGCCACTATAACCATATACTCGTGCATAATAAGTGCCAGGGTCGTAATTGTATAAGCTGACTGACTCGAAGTCATTGACGCTATCAGAAATTTCTAGTAAGTCGCCGTCCTCATCGTAGAGTTCTAGGTCTAAATCTCCCAGAAAATGGTTAAAACTAATACTAACTTCATTGTCGATTCCTCCTCTTGCTCCAAGCTCAAATCTATACCAATCATCATCCCCTGATTCTATACTTAAGTCATACCAATCTTTTCTTCCTGTAGATGATAGTTCTAACAATCTTGCTGTATTAAAACTATCGTTTTCTTCTAAAATATCGCCATTAGTACTAGTTGTATCGGCGACATCAATAGTTAAGGAATAATCTGGGTTACTCGCTCCTGCATAACCGTGAACTCTCAAGAAATATTCTTCGCCTGAGAGATTATAGTCATCAAAATAGATTGTTTCGTAATCGTCAGTACTATAAGAACCAGCTATAAATTCATTATTAGAATTGTAAAGTTCGAGATCGAGGTCTCCCTCATCATGAGAAAAATCTATGCTTACTGCATCACTAAAGCTAATAGAATCAGGAATTGTAAAGCGATACCAATCATCATCCCCTGATTCTATACTTAAGTTAAACCATCGATCTTGCGAACCTAGATCGAGAAGTGTTGCACTGTTAAAGTCGTCGTTGTCTTCAAAACTATCTGTACTATCCAAATTGAGAAAACTAATGTTCAGATCGTAGCTTGAATTGCTTGTCTCATCGAAACTATAAACCTTCAGAAAATATTCTCCCTCTGGTAAACCTGCTAGACTAACATACTCGTAATCGTTAATACTATAAGAACCATCTATAAATTCATTATCAGAATTGTAAAGTTCGAGTTCGAGGTCTCCCTCATCATGAGAAAAATCTATGCTTACTTCATCACTAAAGCTAATAGAATCAGGAATTGTAAACTTATACCAATCAATATCTCCTGATATTATCTTTAAGTCATTCCATTGATATAGCGGAAACAAATCGACTTGAGTTTCCGAATTGAGGTTAAGAAGTGCTGCACTGTTAAAGTTGTCGTTGTCTTCAAAAAGATCATCGGACTCTGTAGCATTTTCTGGAGAAGTGAAGAATGTTAAATCGTAGTAAGGATTCGTACTTCCAGCAAATCCATATACATTCAAAAAATATTCCCCTGCGGATAAACCCTCAAAAGAAATATATTCTACATCCTCAACTCCTGATGAATAATTAAGTAACGCAGTTCCAGTGGAATCGTATAACTCTATATCAATGTCCCCGTCATCGTGCCAGAAAAATACCTCTACTCCATCTCCTAGTTGTCCTTCACTATCTAGGGTAAATTTATACCAGTCTTCGTCACCAGGAGATGCAATATCAAAGCCATAATCATAGAAATATTCTGGTAAAACCCCCAAATCATGAGCTTCATTAAAATTGTTGTTAGGTTCGTATCTAGTCATAATCGTACAAATATTGTAGTTGTTCTGTTTGGTCTAATTGAAAAGTGATACTTCCGTGAGATAATCGATCAAACTAATTTCCGTAATTAGTTTTACTGACATTTAATTTTCTTGTAAGAAACAGGTAAAATCATCCGACTATTTGCTGTGGGTTCTAAGGCAATTCTTCCTTCAGTATTTACCCCTTGAAAACGCAATTTAATTGTTTGAGCCATGAGTTGCTCTGCTTGAGAATTAGTAATAGTAAAAGTAGTCGTTTGATTGGGTAATATTGGTTGGAGATTAATTCGTTCCGCACTCGATCCTAGATACATACCTTCATTAGTAAAAAAATCAGCAATTACATATACGGGTAGATTAATTGGAGATCGAGAATTATTCCTAATTTTGCCTAAAACACAAATATTATTTTTGTCGCTATGAGCAGCAGAAGCTTCTAATACTAATTCTCTACCAAATTGAGAGCGACGCTCTTTTTGAAGATCTGAATTTTCAGTAGTTATAAACTCTCCTTTTTTTTTTCTTAGTTGCAATTGATATTCTGTTAGTTCATCAATCAGTAAATTAGTGATTTCAAGTGCTTCAGATAAATTTTGAGAATCTACTGATTCTTGTAGCTTGTGAGTTAGATTGCTAATTCTATTAGTCGGGGCGGTTTGAGCTAAAGCTGCATTTGTAGTTACAACAATTGTTGTAAATATAAACCAACTTAAGTAGTGAGCAAGCATAAATAAATTTGATAATAATACAACAGCGAAAAACTTTTAAATTTAGTCATACTTTAGACAAATATTGACTTACTCTGCTAATATAGTTTTCGTATTATTCAAATGTAAATAAGGA
Source organism: Xenococcaceae cyanobacterium (assembly GCA_051439545.1). Lineage (GTDB taxonomy): Bacteria > Cyanobacteriota > Cyanobacteriia > Cyanobacteriales > Xenococcaceae > JASJDJ01. The sequence goes on from JBFRWK010000296.1 coordinate 7,170, forward strand.
TAAATAAGTAAGTAAAATTATTTAGTTACGCTACTTAAATAAGCATCAATAAATTCTTAGGTATTAACAATTAATTTAATATCTGTCGCGATCGAATAAGCCTAAATAATATTAAATATTTGCATCTGCTCCTGGTGTTCCCACTGTTTGTCTAAATATAGCTATACAAAATGAGGTTAGGACATTTGAAGACGAAGTAACGAGTAGCTTTAAGTTAAGTAAATTTAAATTTATTTATGTCCTAACTTCAAAACGTAACGCTATACAAGGCTATTCAAGCATGGTTTACCAGAGTTAAATCTCAACCTAATTATCAAGAAATGGGTAGTATAAGTAAATATCGATTAAAATACTGTTAATGTCTGAGTTGCTTCTGCTAACTCCCTAGCAACACCTTCAGCCCAATTACCTTCGCAGCGTCGTCCTCGATTGAGAATTAAACGAAGAGAATAAGCATGAGGATATCCTTCTACTTCTAACCATAAAAGTTCGCTTTCTGCCTCACAAGCAATTTTTTCTTCGTCCATCAATTCTGTTTCCATCTGCTCCATAGTTGCTACTAATTGCTGGAGTAAGCGACAAAAATCCTTAAATTCTGCTGCGGTTAGTTCGATCGCCCAATCGTCACTACCTACCAAACCTTGATATACATCTGCTTCGGGATTCCAGCCAATGCGCCAGCCAGCACCAGTTTTAATCAGACGTTCCATAAAAATCTATTAAGGTAATAGTAATTCTGCATCTCCTGACTGGGGTAGTCTGGGTAGAGAATTAGGATTGCTGGAAGCTGGTTGAGGGGATGCGTCGTCGGGCGAATTAGATGGGGAATTATTTGCAGATTGTCCGCTATAGATGCCAACGAGGGTATTGACTAACTCATTTCTTTGAAGACGACTGAGACTATTAATTACTGCGCGATCGCCTTCTAAGGGATTATTCTCTAAGGTACTACTGCCTGGATAACGAAAATCCCTTATTGGTTCGTTGACACCAAGATAGTCCGCTAAGGTTAGTTTCCAGTCGAGACGATAGTTAAGGGGGCGATTTTTAATGTATTGATGATAGCGAATCAAACGACTGATGAGAGTATTGTCTACATCTGTTTCCCCTGTTTCTCGGCTGAGATATTGATTTTCTTGAGGTAGATGGGGAATTAACTGATAAACTCGTGTGGCTGCCGTTTCTGGGCGAATATTTTGGGCATTAGCTACGGACAAACCAAAATCGATCTTAGTAACGTAGGTGCGATCGCTTTTGACTAAAGTACTTGCTAAAAAAAATAAAATAGCAAGGGCAATTTTACCTGTTAGGAAAGTTAACTTGCTATTTTTCATAATTTATGTAATCTAATCGCCAATAATTTCTGGTTGAGTTAGTTCGTCAGACATTTCAATGATGGCGCGAATCGGCGGTTTCATTAAAGTATCATCAACATTATCTAATTCTTCGTATCTACGGCGTTTGGCTCGATTGGCAACTTGAACGGTAATACGGTAACGATTAGAAGCAGCACTCATTAGCTCTTCAGCACGATACATAATTTCAGAGGAGTCAAAAGTACTTTTTCTTTGCATTAAAAATTCCTGATTGCTATGTAGATCGATCTTTAGTCGGGATTAATAGATTGCTTCTAGTTTAACATTTGCATTATCGAAGCAACTCTACCCTATATACAAAGTAACTAGGGTTATTATTGGGATAGTAGAATCGAATCCTACTATTTTTTGTGCATTTTGTGTTTGCATTATTATTTAGTAATATATCAAAATATTAAGCCAAGGTTAATAAAAAAACATAATTTTAGTAATAAACTTGTATGCAAACTATTTTTCCTTCTAATTCAACTTCGGTTAATCAAAGCAAGCAGGAACAGTATAATTCTAATATCGATCGACCCCTGAAGATAGTTGCATTAGGTGATAGTTTAGTTTATGGTTTTGGTGATTTTGATGGTGGTGGTTGGGTAGAAAGATTACGTCGTCAGTGGATGTCTCCAGAAAGTTCGGGGCATATTCTCTATAATTTAGGGGTTCGTGGCGATCGCACTATTCAAGTTTATCAACGTTTAGAACAAGAATTTCGTTGCCGAGGGGAATTACGCAACCGCCTACCAGATTTAATTTTACTTTCGGTAGGAGTAAACGATTCTCCCTGTCTGGGGAAAAAAGAAGGCAAATTATTTACAGATTTTACCGAGTTTCAAGCACAAATAAATAATTTACTCGATTTAGCTCAAAGTTTTTGCCCTGTTATGTTTGTCGGGATGGTGCCAGTAGATGAAAGCAAAATGCCTTTTTTAGATTGCCTCTACTACAGTCATCTCCATCAATATCGTTACAAAGAGGCTACGAAAAGAGCTTGTCAAAACCGCCAAATTCCTTATTTAGATATTTTCGATCTATGGTTAGCTAGAGGAGAAAATTGGATTAAAGAACATATTTCTGCTGATGGTTTGCATCCTAATGTTCGAGGCTATCAAACTTTGTTGCAAGATATTTTGCAGTGGCAAGCGATCGCGAAACTGTAAAATAAAGTAGCGATGGTTACTAGTTATTAGCCCTGGTGAGATAAATTCGATCGAGGCAGCTAACGGTATTGTTAAATATATATGGCATCTAACAAAAAAGAACAAACAGCAGAAACTAAAAAAACTACTGTTACTGACTACCGTACCTTAGATAAAGAAAAACTTTCTCCTATGTATCGCCATTACGTAGAGGTGAAAGAACAATATCCTAATGCCCTTTTGTTGTATCGAGTAGGAGATTTTTTTGAATGCTTTTTTCAGGATGCTGTCACTATCTCTAGGGAATTAGAATTAGTGCAAACTAGCAAGGAGGCGGGAAAGGAAATTGGTAGAGTAGCCATGACAGGAGTACCGCACCACGCCCTAGAACGCTACAGTACTATGTTAGTAGAAAAAGGCTATGCTGTAGCTATCTGCGATCAGGTAGAGGATGCTGCAACTGCTGCTGCGGAAAAACGTAATTTAGTTAAAAGAGAAATTCAGAAGTTACTTACTCCTGGTACTCTCACCGATGATGGGATGTTATCCGCCCGTCGCAACAACTTTTTAGCTGCGGTAGTCATAGCGGGAGAAAATTGGGGTTTAGCTTATGGGGATATTTCTACGGGAGAATTTTTCACTACCCAATCTAGCGATTTAAACTCTCTAACTTTAGAATTACTGCGCTTACAGCCTTCTGAAGTCCTGATTCCTACCAATGCGCCAGATATTAGCGGATTATTGCGCCCAGGGGAAAAATCGGAACATTTAGCCGATTGTTTACCCGATAGTTTTTGTTATTCTTTACGCACACAAAAACCTTTTACCCTAGTAGAAGCCAAACAAAGACTACAAAATACTTTTGGGGTTAGTTCCCTAGAGGGTTTGGGTTGCCAACATCTTCCTTTAAGTATTCGGGCTGCGGGAGGTTTACTAGAATATGTAGAAGAAACCCAAAAAGCCTATCAAGTATCGCTACAACCTCTTAAAACTTATAGTCTGGCAGACTATTTAATTTTAGATCATCAAACTCGTCGCAACTTAGAAATTACCCAAACCGTTAGAGATGGTACTCTTTATGGTTCTCTCTTATGGGCGATCGATCGTACTAATACGGCAATGGGTGGTAGGGCATTGCGTCGTTGGCTACTGCAACCTTTAATAAATGTCAAAGGAATTCGTGCCAGACAGGAAACAATCGCTGAATTAGTAGAAAATAGCTCTTTACGACAAGATTTAAAGGCTATGCTCCGTAAAATTTACGATATCGAGCGATTATCGGGTAGAGTTAGTTCTGGTAGTGCTAATGCCAGAGATTTATTAGGGCTAGCCGAGTCTTTAATCAAATTAACAGAATTAGCTGTAATTGCTTCCTATGGCACATCACCCTATCTCAAAGCGATTCAAAATGTTCCCCCAGAGTTAGAAGAGTTAGGTAGACACATAATCGATCGTCTGGTAGAGTCTCCCCCACAACATATTAAAGAAGGAGGATTAATTAAAGATGGTATTCATCCTCAACTAGATGAGATGCGGAATAGATTAGAACAAGACAAGCAATGGTTGGCTAATCTAGAAGTTACCGAACGAGAAAGAATTGGTATTACTAATCTTAAGGTAGGCTATAACAAAACCTTTGGTTACTATATCAGTTTGCCTCGTAGCAAAGCAGATCTTGCCCCTAAAAACTATCAAAGAAAGCAAACTTTAACCAACGAAGAAAGATATATAACCTCTGAATTAAAAGAAACAGAAACCAGAATTCTCACTGCCAGAGACGATCTGAATAATCTAGAATACGAAGTTTTTACGGCATTAAGAACTGAAGTAGCAGAAAAAGCACAAGAAATAAGAAGTATAGCCAAAGCTGTAGCTGCGATCGATGTTTTAGCAGGATTAGCAGAATTAGCAGTCTATCAAAACTATTGTTGCCCTGAAATAGTACCAGGCAGAGAAATACATATCTTAGAAGGAAGACATCCTGTAGTAGAACAATCTTTGGGTACGGGTTTTTTTGTGCCTAATTCTACTTCGATGGGTAATTCTGATTTAGAAACCGAAGCGATCGCACCAAATAACAACCCCGATTTGATTATACTCACAGGCCCTAATGCTAGCGGTAAAAGTTGTTACCTTCGGCAAGTAGGTTTAATTCAATTAATTGCCCAAATTGGTAGTTTTGTCCCTGCTACTGAAGCTAAATTATCTATTTGCGATCGCATTTTTACTAGAGTTGGGGCAGTAGACGATTTGGCTACGGGGCAATCTACTTTTATGGTAGAAATGAATGAAACTGCCAATATTCTCAATCATGCTACCCCAAAATCTTTAGTTTTATTAGATGAAATTGGTAGGGGTACGGCGACTTTTGACGGACTTTCGATCGCTTGGGCAGTAGCAGAATATTTAGCTACAGAAATACAATCTAGAACTATTTTTGCAACTCACTATCACGAATTAAACGAGCTTGCCTCGATTTTAACTAATGTCGCTAATTACCAAGTAACCGTTAAAGAAATGCCCGATAAAATTATCTTTTTACACCAAGTTACTCCAGGGGGTGCAGATAAATCTTATGGCATAGAAGCAGGGCGTTTAGCTGGTTTACCTGCTTCCGTAATTAGTCGGGCAAAACAAGTAATGGGACAAATAGAAAAACACAGTAAAATTGCTTTAGGATTGCGCAAAGGTATTCAACAAGTGCAACCAAGTAAAGGCAAGGAAAAGCCTGGAGAAGTTATCGAACAGTTAGATATTTTTGAAGAGTAACCATAATAAAGTTCGTAACCTAAATTTTTTGATAAATTATTCATATTACTTCTGATTACTCAAACAGCGACTTTACTTTTAATCGAACTAACGAAATTAGCTAATATTTTCAGTCCATTATCGGCAGATTTTTCGGGGTGAAACTGAACTGCCATGATATTATCACGAGCGATCGCAGCCGTTACTTTTTGAGAACCGTGAGTTACCATCGCCGAACTAACTTGAGGATTGGTAGGTTCTACATAATAAGAATGTACGAAATAAACGTAGGGATTAGAGTTTAATTTTTGCCACAGAAAAAGATCGGGTTGAACGAATTCTAATTGATTCCAACCCATATGGGGAATAGTAATTTCTGGTTCTGAGCGAAAACGGCGTACCTTTCCCGATATAATACCTAAACCTGGTTCTTTACCTTCTTCCGAACTATCAAATAAGATTTGTAACCCCAAACAAATACCCAAAAAAGGTTTACCACTAGCGATCGCTTTTTTGATAGGAATTTCTAAATTACGACTTCTAATATGCTGTACGGCAGGATCGAATGAACCCACCCCTGGTAATACCACTGCATCTGCATTAGCAATAACTTGAGGAGAATCTGTAACTTGTGGTTTTCCCCCTGCTTTTTCTAATCCTTTACAAGCAGAGTGAAGATTGCCCATATCATAGTCAATAACTGCAATGGTAGCCATAATTTTGTTTTGTTTCGCTTTTTCCTTATTTTACTGTTTTCCTAGCATTAGAATTATAGACCTTACAGCTTGCTTAATATGGTTTTTATTGCTACATATATTCGATTGAGACTCTAGGGGGATAGAAAGACTTACATGGGTTCTGGTTTATTGGCAAAAATGTTACCGCGATCGCGATCGTACATTAGATCTATGCGCATAAATAAATTCTCGGGAAGGGTAAGTCAGAGCCAACATAGGTTTCAGCCAAAAATATTATAAAATATTACTAAGTTTTCTGCTATTTTTTTAATTTGATAGCTAATTACTTGTCATAATTATAAATAAAGACCCCTCAAATTGAACGCATATTTGGCTCGCAGGCTAAAGAAATTTATCAGGATATATTTGAACCTTTTCAAAGCTGGCTAGTACTATTAATTACCTTAGTCTCGATCGATCTAATCTTTTTAAGTCTACCCATACCTAGCTGGTTATCATTCTTTGAAATCCCTCTAAGTTTGACTATCGCAGCTATTTTTATTTGGTTGGGATTTCGTTTATTTAATCGGCTGTTTGATAATTATTTACTAAATGTTGCTTTAAAAAAAAGACGTAGATTAACGGGTGAATTTTTAATATTAGGCAAGTTTATTGTTTATACAACTATTGTTCTAGTTGTGGCTTTTCTATTTGCTGAAACTCATCAAATTAATCTTTTTGGTTTAATTGCGAGCTTGGGAATTGGTGGTTTAGCAGTAGCATTTGCCTCCCAAAAAATTCTCGAACAGATATTAGCAGGAAGATACACTACCTATCTAGTTAAAGAAGTAATTAAAAGGTTAACGCCAAAAAAATTCTCGATTATTTACGATAATTTAATTACTCCCCTTGAAAAGCTGATTAAGATTACAGGGACTCTAATCTTAATTGCTATTTGTCTTTCTCTTATTAAAGAATATCGAGCAGTTTACGAAATTACTAAATTTTTTCTGGACTTAGCAGTCATTATCAGCATTGCATGGCTCATTTCTCGTTTATTTCGTCAATTTATTAGGGTTTATGGCATAAATAGCATTCGTAAGTTGGGTTTAGAAATAGATGAAATGTTGTTAGTTTTCGAGACTATTGTTAATGTGATTATCGGTTTTGTGGCGGTAATTACTTTTGCTCAAAATCAAAACATTAACTTAGTCGGCTTATTAGCTGGGGTAGGAATTGGCGGTGCAGCGATCGCTTTTGCATCCCAAAAAACCATCGAACAGCTAATAGGAACAGTTGTTTTATATTTAGATCGCCCTTTTATTCCAGGAGACTATATTCGTGTTAGCCTTAATCCCCACGCAGAAGATGTCTATGGCAGAATAGAATCTATTGGCTTGCGTTCTACTAAATTAAGAACGGTAGCTAAAAGCACTTTGGTAATTATCCCTAACTCAATCTTGGCAAATTTAGATGTAGAAAACATTACTAGAGGCAAAAAAGTAATGGTGTTGCTCTACCTAGACTTTCTCAAAGTTTTAGAAGAAAGAGAACAGGCTTTGGTAGAACAAATAGTTAATGAAAGTACCGATATGTTGTTTGGTATCGATCCTGGTAGCACCAAAATTAAGTTATTTCAGCCAGAAGATAAACCAGGTACTCGCGCTAGGATAACATTTTTTATTCTTGGTTCTTCAGAAAACTCGATTCAACTGCGTAAGCGTCTTTTAGAATTAGCCAACGAAACTATATCTAAACAGCTTAAAGAATACGACATTGAATTTGTGGTGCAAGAACCAACTATCTATGTTGAATCTCCCGTAACTATTTAACCTCAGTTTGGGTTAAGGCAAGGGTGAACTACCCCAAGTTGCTTCTTAAAGAATGACTAAGCAATTATTGAGTTAATTTACCAACTACGAACTTTTGCAATTCGATAGATTTAGAGCTTGACATTCTCTATACAAAAAGATTATCAATAAGTACAAGAGTTATTGATAATTAATTTTAATAACTAGCAGGACTTAATCTATCGAAGAACAAGAATATGAATTACTATCAAAGCATCAACTGGGAAGCAAAAAGAGTTATCCAACTCAGTAGTGAACTTGCAAAACCAAGTCCCTTCTATTTTGGCTATGACATCGAAGAAAATTTTCTTTCTACACTAGAACAGTATAGTTTCGATAAAATATTTTTCTTCACCGAACCTCATTTATTCGAGCTATACGGCAAGAATATCTACAATAAAATTAAAGAAAAATATCCTTGCTATCTAGAATTTGTTCCGCCAGGGGAAGAATGTAAACATTTCCCAGTTTTAGAGGAAATCTGTGAAAATCTTATCGCTAAAGGAGTTTCTAAAAAATCTATTTTATTAGCTTTTGGTGGCGGAACAGTTGGAAATATTGTTGGTTTAGCTGCTGGTTTAATTTATCGTGGAATCCGTTTTGTAGAAATTCCCACAACTATGATGGCTCAAACTGACAGTACTTTAAGTAACAAACAAGCAGTTAACGGTAAAACTGGAAAAAATCATTTTGGTCTTTATCACGCACCAATATTTATTTGGGCAGACACAAAATATCTCAAAACTGAACCTCTTTTCTATCGTCGCAGTGGAATAACTGAAGGTATCAAAAATGGGTTTATTTCCGATCCTAACTTCTTAGATTATTTGGAGAAAGTTCTCAATCCAGATGTTCAATTTTCTGACAGTCAATTAACCGAACTTGCTTACAGAATTATTCTTTCCAAATTAGAAATTCTCAAGCGCGATCCTGGGGAAAGAGACTACGGAATTATTCTTGAATATGGTCATACTTTCGGTCATGCGATCGAGTGGTTAGAAGAAGGTAAATTATCTCACGGGGAAGCAGTTTCTTTTGGCATGAAAATTGCAGCAGAACTGTCTCAAGAATTAGGCTTAATCTCACAACAAGATGTAGAACGACATTATTATGTAATTGAAGAAAAACTGGGCTTTAATAATCCTTTCCCCGAACATATTACCCCAGAAAAATTAATGAATGCGATGATTGCAGATAACAAAAAAACAGGAGAAGATCTGCGCTTCGTACTCTTAGAAAAAATCGGGCAATGTTATAACCCTCAAGGAGATTTCTTGGTTACAGTTGACTCGGAAATAGTGATAAAAATTCTCAATAACTTTATCGAGGGACAGGCAAATAAAAGGAGCAGTCAGGCTCAAGAAATGCTTGAATGGAACATTCAACAGTCTTCTGTGAAAGTGCCAGTCTTAACTACTCCTAACTAAACAATCGAATAACTTATCTCAGGTTCGGATCCAACCTGAGATAAACTCTATTTCAAATTTAGCTCATTTTTAGCGAGATATCACCAACAAAAAGTAATCGATACTTTACAGAAAGCAACTATTGCCCAGTCTTGGCAAATATACAGAAGGCAATTTTGCATCTCCTCACGCTCGATAATAGACCTATGGGCAAAAGTCAAAAGTTAAACGGTTAGGAAAGATCGGTAGGACAAAAAAGAAATTCTTTAAATTCTTTACCTTTTCTCCCTTGTCTCCCCACTCTCCCTTGTCTTATAGCACTACCCATTTTGGTTAAGACATTCAGAAACATTGTAAGTTACTACTTACTACTTACTACTTCGAGCCAATAACTTATTTGTCCGTTCCTTAACTTTGTACGACTATAACCATCCCTCAGCTTATCCCATCCATCAATGAGAGGGAATGAGTTTAACTTGGTTAATTTCACGTTTTTTACCAGAAGGATTTTTATGACACTGCTGCAATCTAAAGTCAAAAAAGCCAGAAAAAAGTCTTTAGCTCAACGCTTGTGGTTTTTACATTGGCTAATGGCATTTTTCTACTTATTACTGTTTGTTGGCGGTAAGTATATGGCAGGTTTACCAGAATCTCTTTCTTATCGAGAAACTATTTTCGACACTCATAAAACCCTGGGAGTAGTGGTTATGAGTTTATTGTTAGCCAGAATTTCTGTGCTGCTGTCGGTGATGTTAAAAAAATATAGAAGGCATCGACCCAAGCACAAAAAAGGTTGGTTCAAAACAGTTATTCTCCACACAGTCCTTTACTTTTTCATGCTTTTAGTGCCACTAAGTGGCTATTTTGATTCCAACGTTGGCTCTCACGATATCAGAATTTTTGCAACTGGCATCATTTTGCCCCCCTTATTTCCGCCAAACGAGCAATGGGAAGTATCTGGATTTGCCGATAGCGTACATTTTTGGATATCTTACACCTTTTTGGCGTTTATTATTCTTCACGCACTAGATCAAAAGAAATACCTGCGGGCGCAACTACGTCGGTTTTCTAAAGCTACCCTCAGCAGAATTAACCATCGTTAGAAATTGAAATGATTAATAGTAGCAAATCTCGATCGCCGAGTAAAATAATGGGCGACCGCAACCTTCAAATCGTTATTGGGATAACTTTAATGGCGATCTTAGGCTCTAGCAGTATCGGGCCTGTCTTACCTACAATGGCTGATGCCCTTAATATCTCCCACGAACAAATTGGACTGGTAATTACGGTTTTTGTCTTGCCTATTGCCATTGGAACTCCCATATCTGGGGTGTTGGCAGATCGCTTTGGCAGAAAAACAATTTTAATCCCTGCTTTGCTCTTATTTGCGATCGCTGGAGTCGCCTGTGCTTTTGCTGCCAATTTCCGCACTCTCTTGGAATTACGTTTTCTTCAAGGAATCGGTGCAGCACCATTAGAGTCTTTAGCACTGACTTTAATTAGCGATCTCTATGCTGGCAAGATGCTTACCGCTGCCATGGCATTTAATGCTAGCGCGATCGGCATTAGTTTAGCATTATACCCCCTTATTAGTGGGACTCTAACAACTTTCGGCTGGCACTATCCTTTTTTCTTACCAATTGCAGCTATTCCCATCGCATTTTTGGCTCTTTTTTACCTAAAAATACCCCAATTGACGAAACAGGGGGATTTTGACCTCAAAACCTACTGGAGCGATATTAGGCGCAGTCTCAATAATCGTCAAGTAATTGGCTCTCTTTTTGGAGTAACGGCTTTATTTATTCTTTTATTCGGCCCTTATTTTACCTATATTCCCATCTTTGCTAGCAATAGTATGGATGCTGCTGCTGTCACTTTGGGTATTGTGCAAGCCAGTATGGCAATTTCTCTGGCTTTTGTTTCTTCCCAAATAGCACTATTTCCTCAGAATCTTTCTGAGATAACCCTAATTAAAGTTTCGTTTCTTGTCTATAGTCTGGCACTGATAATTACCCCTGCAATTAATAATGTCTGGCTGTTATTTGTCCCTAGCGTGCTGTTTGGTGCTGCTCATGGTATGGCTTTTCCTTCTACTCAGGCTTTATTAGGTCAACTTGCTCCTAAAGGCTCAAAAGCTGGTTTTATGGCGGTAAACGCTACAGTATTGTCTTTAGCCCAAGCATTAGGCCCGCTTTTAGCTGGGGGTGCGTTTTTAGTTTGGGGTATCAATGGGGTTTTTGTGGCTGGTGCGAGTTTTGCTATTGCTACATTCTTTTTGTTAAGTAAAATTTTTGCGGGTAGAGTTCATTCAAATTATCAAAAATAACTCAATTTCTCTTATTTTAATTGGAGCGGAATTATGAGAAGAAAAATAGGCGTTTGTACTTGGATATTTGGCGCGATCGAGTTAGTTAGTTTAGCAGATATAATCGCTAATATGGAATTTGATGGCGTAGAATTGTATGTAGATTTTGAACGCATTTCTGCTAGAGAAGTTAAAGATATTTTTGCAGATCGAGGTTTAGAAATTTTTTCTCTGACTCCAATTAATGTAGATTTAGCCAGTAGCGATCGAACTAATAGAAATAAGGGGATCGATTATTATAAAAAGGCGATCGATTACGGTGCAGAATTAGGACAACCAATTATTGTTTGTCACGAATACATTCACAAGCAATTCAATAATGTTTATTTAGGTTCACTAGAACTTCTAGTAAAAGCTTGCCAAGAAATTGCTTCATACGCAGAACAAGCCAATCTTAAACTAGGTTTTGAACCCCTCAATCGTTATTTATGTCGTTTTATTCTTACTAGCACCGATGCACTTAATTTGTTGACTCAAATAAATGCCTCGAATATGACGATTGTTTTAGATGCTTTCCATATGAATTTAGAAGAAAGCGATCCAGTAAAAGCCATAACGCAATGTGGCGATCGATTGAGTTTGTATCAAATTGCCGATTCAAATCGTCAAGGAATAGGATTGGGACATACGGATTTTCACAGTCATTTAGCTGCCCTCGATGCTATTAATTATACTGGCGCGATCGTCCTCGAACCTGCTGGTATTCGACAAACACCAGGCTCTTCCGAACAAGTTAATTTAGATGAAATTAAATTCTATCTTCAAACAAGTAAAAACTGGCTATTAAATAGAACAAAAGCATTAGTTTAAAAAAATTTGTTGTATTAAGTACCAAGCGCAAAATTATTTATACATTAACTGTTCCCTACTTGCTACTTACTACTTACTACTTACTACTTACTATTCCCTATTTCCTTTTGATTAATAACAATGAATCCAATTTATCCCGATCTAAAAAACAAGCACGTTTTAATAACTGGTGGTAGTAACGGTATTGGAGAAGCCTTAACTAGAGCATTTGCCGAGCAAACTGCCGAAGTAACTATTCTCGATAAAGATTACCAAAAAGGGTTAACTATAGCTAAAGAATGCGAACAATTTCCCTGCAAAATTAATGTTTATGGTGTAGATTTAACCGATACTAAAAGCCTTAGCGAAACTTTAGGCAAAATCAAAAAAGAAAAGCCAGCAGTCAATGTAATAATCAACAATGCTGGTTACGATCCTCGATATTCTGTGCTAGATATGACCGAAAAAGAGTGGAACGATCTATTTCAATTAAACGTAGTCCATTACTTTATTACCTGTCGCGAACTTTTAGAAAGCACGATCGAAGCTGGGGGCGGTAGTATTATTATGACTAGTTCTCATCTAGTCTGGATTGCTAAACCCAATCTTATCGCTTATAACGCCACTAAAGCAGCAATAATAGGAATGGTACGTAGTTTAGCCGAGGCTGTAGGAAAACATAATATTAGGGTTAATGCTGTCGCACCAGGTTGGATCATGACAGAAAGACAGTTAAAGCAATGGGTAACTCCAGAAGCCAAACGGAAAACCATGGAAGAATTACAATGTCTTCCCATTTCACTAACACCACAAGAACTTGTAGGAACTTATTTATTTCTTGCTTCTGATAGTTCTAAAGCAATTACCCGTCAAACTATAGTAGTCGATGCTGGATACGCTCATAGTTAGCCCTAAAAGGTACTTATATTAGCCACCTACTAAAAACCTAAACATAACTGATCATATTTAGGGTTGGGACACGGTGATTTCCCATCTACACAATTCGATTGGCTACTGGCAAGAGAGAGGAGATTGTCCATCTCATTACTATCACTA
>JBFRWK010000297.1:0-31474 GCA_051439545.1 Xenococcaceae cyanobacterium
TACCTTATTACAGGCTCTCTCACCTACACAGAGTATTCAGTTGTCAAGGTTCAATTTTGACCGAGATGGTCAGGAACTCTTGCTAGTACCACGTAGTTATACTACTTTTGTACTAAACGGGTCGCACGTTAAGCCTAAAATCGTATCCCTAATACCTAACCCTTGCCATCATAAGTCAATTGATTGACTATAAAACTCGCAAAATACTAGGAATACTATCTATCTCTTCTAAAGTATGAATTTCTGCTAAAGCCTGACGAAAATTTCCTTCTCTAACATCGTGAGTAACGACTACAATTTCGGCTAATTTATTTTGGAAACCAATTTGTACTACAGACTCTAAACTGACCTGATACTTTCCAAAACAAGTACCCAAATGACCGATTACACCAGGAATATCTTTACAGAGAAAACGGGCATAAAAGCGAGTTTCAATCTCTTCTAGCGGTGTTATTTGGGCAAAATGCTGATGGGCGCAACTTAGGAGTGGATCGAGATTTTTGGTCTTGCCACTACTTTTTAAAATACCCACAATATTAATAATGTCGGCAACTACGGCACTAGCTGTAGCACCAGCCCCTGCGCCAGGGCCAAAAAACATCACTTGCCCTAACGGTTGTCCTTCGACCAAAATGGCATTATAGACATCATTAATACTGGCTAGAGGATGGGCTTTAGGCACTAGAGTAGGATGGACTCTGACTTGTAAAGTATCGTCGTAATAGTTGTCAGTTTGGGCGATCGCCAGTAATTTGATCACAAACCCTAACTTCTCTGCATAACTAATATCGGTAGCAGTTATGTGACTAATACCTTCACAGGCAATATCTTCCCGTTTAATTCTGCCTCCAAAAGCGATCGAAGCGAGAATCGCAATTTTATCTGCTGCATCCCAACCATCTACATCCGCAGTCGGATCGGCTTCTGCATAGCCTAATTGTTGCGCTTCGGCTAAAACATCGGCAAAATCCGCCCCTATTGCTGCCATTTTAGTCAGAATATAGTTGGTAGTGCCGTTAACTATACCAATTACGCTCTTAATTCGATTTACCCCTAAAGATTGTCTGAGGGGTTTAATTACGGGAATTCCTCCGCCAACGGCAGCTTCTAGTAAGACGTAAACACCTGCTTGATTGGCTGCGGTATATATTTCATCTCCATGACGGGCAATAACCGCTTTATTAGCAGTCACGATATGTTTACCATGGTCGATCGCTTTGAGGATGAGCGATCGCGCTGGTTCTAATCCTCCTAACAACTCGACTATAATATCTATCTCTGGGTCAGTAACAATACTTTCTAAGTCTGTTGTTATTACCCCTGGAGCTAATTTTATTTGTCTCGGTTTATCGGGATTTTTCACCCCTACTCGTTCGATTTCAATTTCTTTTAATAGTTGGTTTCTGCCAGCAGGATCGAGAATAATTTCTGCTGTGCCAGTTCCTACTGTACCTAATCCTAATAAACCAATTTTAAAAGCCACAATGGTTGTTTTCGATCCTGACTACAAATGTTTTTTATCTATACTAGACTAACAAGTTATCATTACTTGCACTAGTCAGCATTTATCAATTGTTAAATATCTAGTTTTTAGTCGGGATTAATTTGAGGGATGAGTGTCATTCAATTCTCTCCCTTGTCCCCTTGTCCACCTTGTCTCATCTCAACCCATCATTTCAAAATTGACAGAGTACTAGTTTTTAGTCGGGATTAATTCTCGAATTAGATCTGGACTCAACTTTTCTACATTGCTTAAAACTACGGTTGCTCCTGCTGCTATTAGCTTTTGCTGATAATCTGCTTGTCTTTGAGGATTGGTTTGTACGTGAGGCGGTAAGATACCTACCCCAAGCCAGGAGCGATCGCCGTCCATCTCTTTGGCACGAGTTACAGTGTACATATCGGCTACGGTATCCCCTAAATAGATTACAGGAGTCATAGCAGACAAATTCTGCTCGATCGCAGCAGTAGCCATTAATAAGCCTGTAGGGTCTGGTTTGCCTGGAGCATCTTCCATCGCTACCAAAACAGGATTAGTTAGTCCCAATCTAGTTTGTAGCACGTATTCTGCCGAGCCTCTGGTAGCACCACTAAAAAAACCCCAGCCAATTTGGTGAGTATCTAGTCCTGCTAAATATTCTACAGATAACAATAAAGACTCTTGGGCAATGTAGCCATCCCAATTTACACCCCGATAGCGGTTTTGGAAAAAATCAACAAGCCGATCGTAATTACAGTCTATCTGTTTTCTGGGTTTTCCCACAGATTCAAAATAGCGATAAACTAACTCTAAAGAAGCTTCCCAGTCATTATTCCAAATCCCTTCTGCTTTCAATCGATCGATATCTTCCATAGTTGGTCGCCAAGCGCGATCTGTAAAATGTTCTACTGTATCGGCGATCGCCTTTCGATAAGAATTACTTACATCTCTAATGACTCCATCAATATCAAATACAACAATTGCTGTTAGCTTCTTTGGCATCATGAGTAAAATTAGGTATAATGTACTTTGCTCAACTATGTAAAATCGCGTTTAATTGAGATTCGGAGGCTTAATTGGAGTCAAAATTTACCTTAAAAATCCTATGGTTAGATAAGGATGTGGCGATCGCTGTAGATCAGGTAGTAGGGAAAGGTACAAGTCCTTTAACTGCTTATTTTTTCTGGCCACGTAACGATGCTTGGAAACAACTGAAAGACGAGCTAGAAGCCAAACATTGGATTTCCGAAGTCGATCGTATTGAAATTTTAAATAAAGCCACTGAAGTCATTAACTTTTGGCAAGAACATGGGAAAACAACTTCAATGATGCAAGCTCAAGCTAAGTTTCCAGATGTTGTGTTTACTGGAACTAACTAGAAAGGATGAGCTAATCGGCAGATCCAAATTAACTTTAACAAAACCGCTCTTTATTTTTTCAGTGGATATTAAAGGGAAATGGCGCGGAAACTAAGTGGTTTCCGCTCTTATTTTTTATTTTTCGCTCTAATAATTAAAGAGATACCATTCCTCCAGCAGCTTGGAATCTAGCTCTTGCTCTCTTTAACTTTTGTGTTGCCTGAACTTTAGCTAGTTTGTCACTACCTTTATCTGCCTCATTAAATTGGCTTTGAGCTTTTTCATACTCTTGACGAGCAGATTCTTTCTCGATAGACTCTCCTATCTCGGCACTATTGACTAGCACTTTGACTTCGTTATTTTCCACTTCAGCAAATCCTCCCATCAAAGCGATCGACTGCCACTCTTTATTAGGACGAATCCGCATTACACCGATATCGAGCGCACTTAAAAGAGGTGCATGACCAGACAAAATACCCACTTGACCTGTAGTACTGGGTAACACTATTTCTTCGACGCTATCGTCCCAAACAGTTTTATCGGGAGTAATTACTTTTAAATTTAAAGACATTTTTTTAATTGTCAGTTATTAGTTATTAATTTTAGAAAACACAAGTGAATAGTAAGCAGACGCAACGATTGTCCTTTACTATTCACTATTTACTGAAGATTAGCTTTGCTTGAGTTTTTCAGCTTTGGCTTTTGCTTCTTCAATATCACCTACTAGATAAAAAGCTTGCTCTGGTAGATCGTCTAATTCTCCAGAGAGAATCATTTGGAAGCCTTTGATTGTATCCTCTAGGGTTACATACTTACCAGGTGCGCCAGTGAATACTTCAGCAACAAAGAAAGGTTGAGACAAGAAACGCTCGATCTTTCTAGCACGGTCTACAATAACACGGTCTTCTTCAGATAATTCGTCTAGACCCAAGATAGCGATGATATCTTGTAGTTCTTTATACCGTTGTAAAGTAGACTGTACGGCACGAGCAGTATTGTAATGTTCTTCTCCGACAATGTTGGGTTGCAACATAGTACTGGTAGAGTCTAATGGGTCTACCGCAGGATAGATCCCTTTAGAAGCTAAAGCCCGAGACAATACAGTTGTTCCATCCAAGTGAGCAAAAGTAGTTGCTGGTGCGGGGTCGGTCAAGTCATCGGCAGGGACGTAAACTGCTTGAATAGAAGTGATCGAACCTTCTTTAGTAGAAGTAATCCGTTCTTGTAAGTCCCCTACATCTGTACCCAAAGTAGGCTGATATCCTACCGCAGAAGGCATCCGTCCTAAAAGTGCAGATACTTCAGAACCAGCTTGAACAAAACGGAAGATATTATCGATAAAGAGCAATACGTCTTGTTTGTTAACATCGCGGAAATACTCAGCCATAGTCAGAGCAGACAATCCTACTCGCATTCTTGCGCCAGGGGGTTCATTCATCTGACCGTAAACCAGAGCAATTTTGGATTCTTCAGGATTTTCCGAGTTGATTACATTAGATTCAATCATCTCGTTGTACAGGTCATTACCTTCACGGGTACGTTCCCCTACACCACCGAAAACAGATACGCCACCATGTTGAATCGCAATATTATTGATTAATTCCATCATAATGACGGTTTTACCTACCCCCGCGCCACCAAATAGACCGATCTTTCCGCCTTGACGATAAGGAGTTAACAAGTCAACAACTTTAATTCCTGTTTCAAATACTTTAGGCTTAGTTTCTAGGTCGGTTAATTTAGGCGCGGGTCTGTGGATGGGAGATTTTTCTTCTGTATTAACGGGGCCTTTGTTGTCTACAGTTTCACCTAATACGTTAAAAATTCTACCAAGAGTAGCTTTACCCACAGGCACGCTGATAGGTGCGCCAGTATCGACAATATCCATTCCTCGCACTAGTCCATCAGTACCACTCATGGCAACTGCACGGACTTGGTTATCTCCGAGTAACTGTTGTACTTCGCAGGTGACAGCAACGTCTTGTCCTGCGGAATTTTTGCCTGAAACTTTTAAGGCATTATAAATACGGGGCATTTTCCCACTAGGAAATTCCGCATCTACTACAGGGCCGATGATTTGAGTTATTTTACCAGTGTTTGTTTTATCTGTTGTGGCTACCATGCTTTAAGTCTAGTTGGTGATTAGCTATTTATAAAATTATTAAGGCAGAAAAATCCTTAAGTGAGTCTAAAAATTCGCCATGCTCTAGATTATCATTTTATTGAATCTTCTTAAGATCTTCTTCTGGGAATTTTCTCGATCGAGCTAGATAGAAATTTCTTCAATTTCAGTAATCGACTTAGGTATTTTACTCTGGCTTTCTCGATCTTTGAGAAAGAATCGATAATAGGGACAATTTAGCTCACAGTTGGCTCGATGGGGAAAAGAAATTCCTAATGAGCGGTAATTATCTAACCAAGTATCTAATCGATCTAGCAAATCTTTTAAGTCTTGTTTGGTTTGCTCATGTTGTTGACTATTGTAAGTAAAAGTCAGACTTTGGGGTCGATGGGGTAATTTAACAAACCAATAGGTAAAAGAAATTTGTTCGGGTAAGTAATGAGAAGTTTCCGCTAGAACGTAGAGGTAAAGACGAGTCTGCCAATTTTCTGCTAGATATTTCTTTTTTTGTGGTTTAAGGTAAGTTTTCCAGTCTAAAATTTTGGCTTGAGATTCACTAAAGATAAGCAGATCGTAAATTACAGTAAATAGGTAATTATTAAAACTCAGAGTGCGGGAATTTTCTGCTTCGCGGTTGTCTTTACTAGTTGTTTGCAAAATTTCTGGTGCAGCTTGAATTAAAGCAGCTAAGGAATTATGTAATTCTGGTTCTTCTGCTAAAAGAGGTTCGAGGGGCAATCCTAATTCTCGTTGTTGCATTAATAAGTGAAAACGAGTTCCCCAAGTTTGCTTTTCTTGTTGTTCGGGACTAGGGGGAGAATATAATTGTTCGAGATATATTTGTTGGAATCTAGGAGGACAGGTAGCTAGTAAATTTAAATGTCCTTGAGATAAACGAATTAAAGACGATCGATCTTTAAGGCTCATTAGATTAGCAGATAGTCTGAAGGTTTTCTTATTTTATCGCTCATGGCGATCGAAAACTAACTTGCCAGCATTGAAACAATTCACCAGGAGAACTTTTAACGATTTTTCCCTCAGCTTGACTTATAAGCTTGCGCCACTCACTCAGAGGAGTTAATAAAACTTCTGCCCCTAGATAAGTTTCCAAAATCGCCCAATCTTCAGCGAAAGGACTTTCAGGATCGATAACATCAAAAATAAAGCTGCCTCCAGGTTTGAGTACGCGCTTAACTTCGGCGATAACTCTATCCCAATAATCGAGGGGATAATAACAACTCCAACCCGTGGCAATTACTCCATCAAATCGATCGTCTTCGTAATCTAATAAATGACCCGCCCCTAATTTCACGCCACGGAACAGCTTAGAATTCAGTTGAGGCGCACGACTCATTAAAATGTCGCGTGCTACTTTACTGACTTCCTGTCCGTAGAAAAAAGCATCCCACTCGTACCAAGGATAGATTAAAAAACTCAAACCACAACCGATATCTAACCAGGTTTGTTTTTTTTTGGGAGTTTTCAATTCCCAAAATTTGGAAGCAATGCGATTTTGCAGACTCCCCATCTGCCATTCATCGAAAATCGAAATATCTTCTACTTCTGGGGGTAAATCTAATTTTTCTTGACGGTATTCGCGATCGAATCTTTGAGTAGTATTTTTAAGCATAGTTTGCCAGTCGTCTGGAAAACCTGGCAGTCGAGTATAGGAAGAAGTTGAATTTTGTTGTTCTCGGTCTGATTTGCGTTTTGCCAATTATGTCTGTTTCCTAATTGTTGTGTTAATAGTGGTCAGTGCTGCTTAGAGGCGGAATCTTGAATAGATTAAAGCCACCGCCAATATTTTGGTTAATTTCAATTATTGTTTTTATTGCAATAAATCAGGTGAAAATTGATAGCGGAGGACACCATAAAAGCGATTGGTAGCCAGTTCTTCTACTGTGATTCCTGAAGCTGCTTTGTCAATGCTGACGGGAAAACCGCAGAGAACTAAAATGGCTTCAGTCGAAGGCTGATAATTATCGATTGCCCAAAGTAAAAAAGGCTTGAGCGTTTTGATCTTTCCCAGTAAGAGGCTGCGGGAGTCAAGAGCAATAAGTTCACTTCGACTCCAATAATTCCACTCGATAGGACTACGTGTAGATTCACCAAGAGATGCCATCATGATCTCAGAGGGAACAAGGCTAACGAAGCCCTGACCCATTTGTGAATAACGCTGACGAATTTGGTCGTCAATAGATTTAGTCCATTTTTTCACTAACTGAAAAGATTTTAAATGCTCCGTTCCGCTTTTTATTAGATCTTCGTTAACATTAATAGAAGCTTGAGAGGGAAAAAAAACTAGAGGTTGACCGTCTAACCAACTTTTTACTAAATGCTCGGGGGGGATAGGAATTTTCCCGTAATTAGGGTCGAGTTGTTTCCGACGTTTGGATTCTCCCATAGTTTTATTATCTTCTAATTCTGTACGCTTTTCAATCGATACTAAAAACTTTAGTCAATCTCGGTAGTAAAATGAGAAGTCAACTAAATAATTATCATGTCAGTTTTACTGCTAAGGTTGCGATATAAGTTGGCGTATATCTGTTTAATGGTGTTGACTCATCGTCCCAATCATCTTCATATAGTCCAAAAAGCCTAAAGCCAGCATTCAATTGTCCTCCTATCTGCTGTTCGAGTGTATGACCAAACTCCAAGGGAATATTTTCTTTAATAAGATTGGTTTTCGTTTCTTCTTTAAGGTCTTTTAGATCTGAATATGGCAGCGCATACTTAACCTCTAATTTTCCTGTTTTCTCCACTTCGTCATAATCGAAGAGAAAAAATGAGGGATTCATAAACCCCGACAATAAGCGACCGTTCCCTTTTAAAACTCTAAAACATTCTTGCCAAACAGGAAGGATATTCTCAGCATATACATTAGCAACAGGATGAAAGATAAGATCGAAATAATCATCTTCAAAAGCAGACAGATCCGCCATATCTCCTCGAACTGTCTTTAATTCTAAAGAGTCGCGCTTTGCGACAAATCGATCCTTTGCTAGCTGTTCATCCGAATTATCAAAACTTGTAACTTTTGCTCCCGTTGCTGCTAAAATCGGGGCTTGCTGTCCCCCACCAGAAGCCAAACACAATATTAGTTTCTCTTTGAGAGTACCAAACCAGTCCTGGGGAACAATTTTATTGGGGGTCAAATTAACTTTCCAGTTACCGTTACGGGCAAATTCAATTTCCTCTGCGCTTACGGGTTCACACCATCGGCTTCCCTTTTTTGATTTAGCGTTCCAAGAAGTTCTATTGTGTTTGACTACGTCCATTTGAGACTTCTAGAAAATTATTGGGGAAAAATAAAGTTAGCTGGAAACATTTAAATCTTGTTTGTGCAAGCGACGTTTACGGGCATACAGTTGAATGATAATTGCAAAAGCTACGATCGCAATAGCTGTTCCCAAAACTATGATATTGGTTGGTAAGTTATTTTTAAAGATTGCTAACAGTATTACTAAACCTAACAAGATAGTAGGTATTTCGTTAATACGGCGCATTTGTAAACTGTCGATCGAACAATTCCCTTCATTTAGCTGGCGTATTAACCGCCCACAATAGAAATGAAATCCTATGAGTAAAAGTACCAAGATAAGCTTGACCTGCAACCACATTTCTTTGAGAACGTATGGCTCAGTCGAAACAATGCCAATTGCCATTACAATCGTAAATATCATGGCAGGCATCATAATCAACTTGTAGAGCAGCTTTTCAATTCGGTTATATTCCTCCTTTAGGGAAGACTTCACAGGCTCTTGACGTTCTTCTGCCTCGATATGGTAGATGAAGAGGCGCGGTAAATAAAACAAACCTGCTTCCCCAAGCTACGAAGCCAAGTATATGGAATGACTTAAACCAAAAGTATGCCATAAAGTTCGATCGACGACTCTAAAATAACCAATTTCTATGCTACAGATGGGTGAACGAAAAAAGGTGTGGGAGTAACAAAAATCAAGAAGTAACTCGTCTTGAATTGAAGGCTAAGAGATAAACCAAACTCATTACTTATTATTTATGTACGGGCGAACGGTGAGACAGTTGCGGTGGGCGGTTTCACCGACATAAGCAAACTGTCGAACCCGAAGGGCCGTTCGCCTCTACTTATTACTTCATAGAGTTTAATTTTTGCCACCGTAAATTTCGCTCACTCGCTACAGATGTTATTTGTCAACTTAACTAGCGACTGCTTCAGGCATTTTTTCTTTAGTACCTATTTCACTACTTACCTCGTAAAAGGAAGTAACGGGGGGTTTAACGAATAAATGTGCCATTTCTTGCATAATAGCTTCATGGGCTTCAGAGATATTTTCTTCCATATCACCCATTTCATCCCACATAATTACGGCAACTCCTTCATCTGTGCCTGGTTTTTGGAGTAGATATGCGCCTTCAAATCCCTTGGTATAAGTAGAAACAGCTTTTTCGTATAATCTTTGTGCTTCGGCAAATTTTCCTGGTTTAAATTCACCGATAGCAACGTAAGCATATTTATGTTTTAAAAAGTCAAGAAATTCTGACATAGTTATCTGTTCTCCTAAATAATAAATGTAGATAGCTAGAGAAAAAGCTGTTACTGCCACGAAGGTCTTTTAAACCAACATACTTCTTTCTCAAAAGATCATGTCTAAGCTTAATTAGTTTTTAATTTCTATTGTTAACTAAAGTTTCAATTTCCTCGATCGCGGTGGGCAGATTTGCAGTTAAAACTTCTGTTCCTGTTTCGGTGATTAAAACATCATCTTCAATGCGTATCCCTCTGACATCGGCAAATTTAGCTAAATTTTCCCAGTTAACTACGTCTCGATATTTCTCCTGAAAAGAGGGATTATTTAAAATAGCTGGTACTTGATAAAATCCAGGTTCGATAGTTACGAGCATTCCTGGGCGTAAAGGGCGATCTAATCTAAGATAACCCAAGCCAAAGCGATCGCTTCTAGTTCTTCCTGGTTCATAACCTGCCAAGTCGCCTAAATCTTCCATATCATGGACATCCAAACCCAAAATATGACCGACACCATGGGGAAAGAATAAAGCATGGGCATCCATTTCGATTAAATCCGCAGGATTACCTCGTAAAATACCAAGCTCGACTAAACCTTCAGCAATTATTTTTGCTGCTAATAAATGAATATCGCGATATTCTACTCCTGGGCGCATATTCATAATACAAGCATCGTGAGCAGCTAAAACTAGGTTATAAATATCTTTTTGGCTAGGAGAAAACTTACCTGAAACAGCCCAAGTCCTGGTAATATCTGAAGCCCAACCTAAAGCAGTTTCTGCCCCAACATCGGCTAAAAGCAAATCTCCAGGTTTTAGAGAGTTATGATACTGTTCGTTATGGAGTACTTCTCCGTGAATTGTAACGATACTGCCATAGGCGGTGGTCATATTATGGGCGATAATTACCCCTTCCATAATTCCTCTTACCTCTGCTTCGGTTTTAGCAGTAAGAGTGGCTTGCATTCCTGCTTGATGGGCTTTAACGCTTACACTAGCAGCTTTTTTTAGTTCGCTAATAGCTTCTGTGTCATGACATAGACGTAAAGTAACGATCGCTTTAATTACATCTGCTTCTTTTGCCGTTGCTGCTGGAGGCAGGGAGATATCCCTTTGGAGTAGTTGACATTGTTGTCGATAGGTTTTGTTATCTTGTACTGCTACCGTAGCAGCATTATCGGTATGAATAGCTAATTCAGCTAGAGGATAGGCTCGATCTGCCCCAATGGCAGCAGCAATTTCATCCCGTTTGGGCATTTCTCCATGCCAAAGAGAGGCTTCTGGGGGAGCATCATCCATAAATAATTCTAGTTTGCCAGCGTCTAAACGAATCGCTGCATTTTCTATGGGCAAACCAGCAAAATAAAGAAAATGACTACTAGCACGGAAAGGAAAAATATTAGCAGGAAAGTTGCGAGATGTATATTGTCCAGACCATAAAATCACTGGTGTTTCTATTAATTCAGCTAAACGTTTTCTTCTCTGCTGTAGAGTAGTAGAAAGGGTTTTACTTACTGTATTTATCTGCATCGTTAATTTTAAATTTTTAATTGTTTATGCAACCTAGTTATTGGTCGATCGATAAATTACCTGGACTACCAGAACGAGAAAAAAATTTATTAAAAAATTTGGGTATTACCACGACCAAGGATTTACTCAATAAGACAATGACGCTTCAAGCCAAACAAACTCTAGCAAGTTTGCTCCAACTAAATATTAAATATGTTAGCAAATGGTCGGCTCTAGCCGATTTAGCCCGTATTCCTAGTGTTGGTTGTCAATACTCTGGATTATTACTTCATGCTGGTATTGCTTCAGTAAAACAGCTAGCTCAGACCCCAATTAACCGATTACATCCTCAAATTGTGCGGGTTCATGTCGCAACTATGCAAAGAAAAGATTTATGCCCCTCTGTAGATGTAGTAAAAAAGTGGCTTGAAGAAGCGAAATTAATATGTAAAATTTAAGGTCACATTTGTCCTTTGTCATTGATTGTTGGTAATCTGTTACAGCAGTTTTCAATTGGATAGACTACATATATAATTTGCTGGTTTTTAGCTATCAGCTATCAGCTATTAGCCATTCAAGTTCAAATTATCTGTTTTACTGTGTTCTAATCAAACCAAAAGCGTAGTAAGTCGATCGTCTAATAACTAACAACTAATAACTAACAACTAACAACTAACAACTACCTACTTACTTTCCTCCTGGGCTAAAATTGCTTTTTGATAACTAAAAATAGATTTTGCTTCAATAAAAATCCGCTTGATTTCTGGATGCTGTTGATTTATTTTCATTTCTAATCTTTCTATAGCCAATGCTAATTTTTCAGCAGAAAGATTTGTCTTAAATTGAATTTCTAGGTTTAACAATACTTCTTGAGGCCCGAAATAAAGAGTAAGGACGCGAATTACCTCACCTACGTCTGGATCTTCTCGAATAATTTCTTTTAAAGAAGCTACCATTTGCGGATTAGCACCTTCACCAATTAATAGGCCTTTACTCTCGTACATTAAAAATATGGCAACTATAACTAAAATAATGCCGATAACGATCGAAGCCACACCATCTAGATAAATATTATTGAATAAATGTCCTAAAAAGACACCAAAAAAAGCGATCGCTAAACCTAAAAGAGCAGCAGAATCTTCGAGTAAAATAGTAAAAATAGTTGGGTCTTTGCTAGAACGTATTGCTTGCCAGATATTCTCTTCCCCTTTCTGGGCTACAAGTTCTTTTAAGGCAATAGTCCAAGAATAACCTTCAAAAACTACTGCCGAGGCTAACACGACATAATTCCAAAAAGGGTCTTCTAGAGGGACGGGGTTGATAAGATGATTGATGCCTTCATAAATCGATAATCCCCCACCTATAGCAAAAATAAATAGAGCAACAATCAATGTCCAAAAATACAATTCTTGTCCATAACCAAAGGGATGACTATCATCGGCTGGTTTCTGACTCAGACGAAGTCCCAAGAGTAAAAGAAATTCATTTCCTGTATCTACTGTAGAATGAATCCCTTCTGAGAGCATAGCAGAACTTCCCGTGATTGTTGCTGCTACAAATTTAATAACAGCGATCGCTAAATTAGCCACAATCGCTGCTATAATTGTTTTTTTACCAGAGTCAGAAGTCATATTTACTCCCCAAACAATTTATAATGTTTTTTTATTTTCTCCTGTATTCTGGTTTCTGTAGTTAAATATTATTCTGGTTATGTTGTCAGGCGTAAGCGATCGCACCTAATCCGATCCGAGAGAATGGAACTAGCCATATGACTACTATGAATTTCTAACTCAGCAGAAGGTGTAGCTTCAAATAAAAGACGCTGTCCTGGAAAAATGACTCTTTCAAAATACCAATCTGGGATATTGGTAATTCGAGCAATTTGTACTTGATTAGTGTTATTTTGATAACAACAAAGAATTTTAGGAAGATTATCTTCTAAAGTAACCATATTAAAATTTTTAAAGTTAGTGCAGGACTGTAAGTAATATACCCAATATCTCTAAAGGTATTCGGACTATTTACAATTTAGTCAATGTTTTTCTGGGTAGAGTAAAGTAACGATGAAGAAAGTAACTTTTTAGATAAATAACCAGTAAATTTACTTACCTATATTTTGCGTCCAACTGGCACTTAAGCCTCTTGTTTCACCGAATTTGTTTTGGAAGCCAGGAATTGACGCAATCTCATCAAACTAAAAGTCTGACCTAAATTTAGAGGCAATAAAGAAATCCCTTCCAGACGAGACTGAACCCAGCCATCTCCCCAATACCACTCATGATAACCGTCTATACCTTTACTCAAAAGTAACCGCAGACAATTATTATCTGCCGTTTGTACTTCATGAGCGATATTTATGATTCCCAAGGAAGTTGTAAAAGTGTCACCGATTTGCAGCTTTCCAGACAAATTTCCCGAAAAATTAGCAAAAATCATCCATTTACTGAGATTTTCAACCTGGAGTAGACTATCGCGAATTGTTTGCTCGTTAGCTTCTACCTCAATGCGTAAATGGCTTTGTTGAAAAGTTCCTAACATAAGTACCTAAGCTAAATTAATTACACAGATTTAAGTTTATAGCTATCAGCGTTACAGCTATCAGTTTTTCATTTCTATACCCCTATGCCAGGAGTAATTTATTTTGCACGAATACTTACTTAGTCAAAAATATTTGTCTCTTTATGCCCAATGTAAAACATTTGCCTAATTTATGGTTGTTTCTACTGTATTTTTGACAAAACATTCGATCGCTTTAACTCAGTTAAATTACGATTACCAGTACAAAATAAAACCGTTCTAATTTCTGCCATTAAGATCTCGACTAATTCATCTAGGGCGGAAGGAGAATCTGAGGCTGCTTGTAAGAAGGGAAAAGCCAAACCTGCTAAATTTGCCCCCAAAGCGATAGTTTTTGCTACATCCATCCCATTGCGTAAACCCCCAGAAGCAATTAGGGGAATATCGGGGTAGCGGTTACGAATTTGCACGATACATTCTGCGGTAGGAATACCCCAATCCCCAAAAGTACGTCCTAATCTTTGTTGTAGATTATTTTCCGCCCTTTCTCCTTCTACTTTTGCCCAAGAAGTACCACCAGCCCCCGCTACATCAATAGCATCTACTCCTGCTGCTATCAATTTTTCTGCCATAGCCACAGAAATCCCATTACCTACTTCCTTGACAATTACAGGTACAGAAATCTTGTCACAGAGAATTTGAATTTTAGCGAGTAAACCCTTAAAATTAGTATCTCCTTTAGGCTGAATACATTCTTGTAAAGGATTGAGATGCAGAATGAGTGCGTCTGCTTCTAAAATCTCGACTACGCGCAAACATTGTTCTAAGCCATAAGTATAATTAAGCTGTACTGCCCCCAGGTTGGCAAACAACAAAGCATCGGGGGCAACCTGCCGAATGGCAAAAGTATGGGCAGTATCGGGGTTTTCTACGGCAACTCTTTGTGAACCTACCCCCATAGCTAAACCATAAGTTTGGGCTGTTTGTGCTAAGCGATAGTTAATTAATTTAGCCTCTTCTGTTCCTCCCGTCATCGAAGAGATAAGTAAGGGAACGGCTAATTTTTTACCCAGAAAAGTAGTGGAGAGATCGACTTGTTCTAAGTTTAATTCTGGCAGACAAGAATGAGTAAAACGATATTTTTCTAGTCCATTAGTTAAACGGCAAAATTGGACATCTTCTTCCAGACAGATACGCAAATGATCTGCTTTGCGCGTCTGAATATTAGTCATCATTATCTCCTCGAATTAACTCCACTGCGTCTTTCCCATCTATATCTTGAAGGTAGACTTTTACTTGTTCTTCTTTAGCTGTTGGTAATTTTTTCCCGATAAAATCAGGATGAATTGGTAATTCTCGATGACCTCGATCGACCAAAACCAACAGTCTAATTTTTTCTGGTCTACCATATTCTATAACGGCGTTGAGTGCAGCACGAATAGTACGACCTTTATAAATTACATCATCCACTAAAATGACCGTTTTTCCCGTTAAATCTACAGGAATTTCAGTTTTAGCAGGAGTACGAGTTTGAATTCGATCGAGATCGTCGCGGTAAAAGGTAACATCGATCGCCCCTACAGCCACAGTAATATTTTCTAGCATCTCAATTTGTTTTGCTAGTAACTGCGCCAGAGGTACTCCTCTAGTATGAATTCCTAACAAAACAATTTGTGACAAATTTTCAGATTTCTCAATAATCTGCGAAGCTAGACGAGTTATTGTCCGACGGATTTCCGACTCGGAAAGGATTTCTACAACCTTAGCGGGCATTTCTTAAATTGTTAACTTGTTACGCCGTAAACGGCAAGGCTTTAAACCCACGATCACTAGGGTAAAATATCGATCGCTCTTATTAATCATTAATTATCGATTATTTAAGAGACTGTTTATAAAGTATAAACCTTAAGACAGTTCCGAAGCTCCGAGGGCTTTCTCCCCAAATCCCCAAATCCCTAAGTTCCCAAGTCCTCAAGAATTTAATCTTTGTTTTACAAACAGTCTCTAAGGGTCTACAAAACCATCACCATCACCCCGAAAAAATTGTAATCTTCCTACACCCAAATATAAACCATCAGGTTTGTCTCCCGTAGGAAAGGCTGTTACGCCAAATAAATAAATTCC
The DNA here is from genome assembly GCA_051439545.1 of Xenococcaceae cyanobacterium. Lineage (GTDB taxonomy): Bacteria > Cyanobacteriota > Cyanobacteriia > Cyanobacteriales > Xenococcaceae > JASJDJ01. The sequence goes on from JBFRWK010000297.1 coordinate 15,617, forward strand.
ATCAAAATCTGGATTACGTTTGGGTTTTAAGCCGACGGTAAAAATAGTCCCTGGAGGAATAGGCTTGGCAAAGTTAACGGTAATTGCTTCGGTTTCTTCGTCTTGACTTACGGTTTCTAAACTCAGTTGCTCTTGTTTGTTACGATGAGTGCCATTATATGCCACAGTTCGCTCTAGACGAAAAGAAATATCATCTGCTCCTTGACGCTGATTGATAACTATTTTTTGTAATGGCTCTCCTGCATCTGCTGGTAACTCGACCGTAAAATAATAAGTTGAACCCCAGGCTCTGACCGTGTTAAAAGTACTTATGGCATTCCGCAACAACGGAGATTTGTCAAAAGCCACTCTACCATCGGGAAATTGAACGGCTTTAGCCGTCAAAACATTAGTACTACTAAAGATGAGGCCCGTACTCAACAAAACAGTCACTACTGTAGGGATTTTCATAGCAATTTGAGAATTTAGTTATTTATAATTTTACCCCCAGGTTGCAATCTCTGTTCGTAGCCCCGAATCCCGCGTACTTCAGTCAACGGAGTTGGTCAACAAAATAATACATTAAAATAACAGACATGGTAAGGCAAAGGAGGTTTCGATAACTAGTGGCTGGTCATAGTAAATGGGCTAATATTAAAAGACAAAAAGCCAGGGTTGATGCTAAAAAAGGAAAAACTTTTACCCAGTTATCTCGTGCAATTATCGTAGCAGCTAGAAATGGGATTGCCGACCCTAATGGTAATTTCCAATTACGTACAGCTATTGATAAAGCGAAAGCAGCAGGTATTCCCAATGAAAATATCGAAAGAGCGATCGCCAAGGGTGCGGGGACTTATTAAGACGATGAAAGTATTTTAGAAGAAATTCGCTACGAAGGTTATGGTGCAGGGGGTGTCGCCGTGTCGATCGAAGCCTTAACCGATAATCGTAATCGTACTGCTGCTGACTTACGTGCTGCTTTCAGTAAGAATGGTGGCAATTTAGGGCAAACAGGCTGTGTTAGTTGGATGTTCGAGCAAAAAGGTGTAGTAATCTTAGAAGGAGAAATAAAAGAAGACAAACTTTTGGAAGCTTCTGTAGAAGGAGGCGCGGAAACCTACGAAATAATTTCAGAAGCAGAATATCAAGGGGCAGAAGTGCTAACGGAAGTAGCCAACTTAGAAAATCTGAACCAAACCCTACAAGAGCGAGGATTACCCGTAAAAGAAGTAGAATTACGCTGGATACCAAATAATACTATAGAAATCAGCGATCCAGACCAAGGGCGATCGTTACTAAAATTGCTCGATACTCTCGAATCTCTCGATGATGTCCAAAATGTTACTGCTAATTTTGAGATAGCAGAAAAGTTAACAACATTAATATCAGCTAGCTAACTTTGTTTTGTCGTAATTTTGGTAAATTTTAGAGGTCATTATACGAATTACGAGTTATAGGCTATTATCTGTCAGTTTAAATATTTTTTTCGAGAAAAAGCTTACCAAGATCGCTCGCTCTATCGAGGGAATAATTATTACTTTTATTGTTGTTCTCTCTAACCGCCCTTTTATCCCTTTATTAGCGATTCTAATTGTTTGTCCCAAGTTTGTTCCGATTTATTGTTTAATCTTGACAGTAAGATCGAGAACATTAAACGATTTTAGGAAGTAGGTAACTGGTTATTATACACTAGTTTATCTACTTCCTCTTTCCTAACTAAAAATAGGAATAGGTAAATTAGTTTAAATAGAAAAAATATATTAACTTATTAATAAAACAATTTTCGAGGCGTTATCTGCGTCTTTGAACTATAAATACCTGATGAGCAATCAAGAGAGTTGGCATATGACCCAATTTGTATCTAAGAGTGACTCCTCTGAATTAAAAAAAAATGCCCTCCTACAAATATATGTCAGAGGGCAATTCTATTTACTAACAGTTCGCTCCAGCAAAGCCTTGAGCTACTGGAAGACTAGAGCCAGAATTAAAATTGCCTGATAATCCCGTTGAGGTAAGCACGATCCAGTTCTGAGAATCTGAAAGCTTAACTCTCCTAAAAATACCAGGGCATTAAGTAACGGTTTACTCGTTTAGCGATTTAGCATTTTGGTAACATTTCTAAGAAAAAGTTGCAGTTTTTCTTGAAAAATAATTGTCCCAATTAGCTATTCGCGGGCAGCCAGCTCTCTACTAGGTAAATTATACCTCGAACTAATTTAATACAAAAATACTAGTCAGAGTTACTCTAGCTTGGAAAGCAAGAGCCTACTTTAATTCCGTCAACCTTAACCCTATTTCATGTTAGAAAGAATGAATAATAATAGCTCAGAACGTTCGGCTCAAATCTCACAAGGACAAGGTAATACTCCCGTTGTCAGAGAATTTGACACAAATAAGCAGAATGAACTATTTGCTACTCTCAAACAATTACAATTTAGTGGACAATTAATTTTTACAGAACCGAAAGGCAGTAAATGGGTTTTTCATCTCCAATCAGGATTTATCGTCTATGTAGAAGGAGGCATACATCCTATTAGACAATGGATCAGACATATTAATAACCATTTTTCTGAATTATTCAAACCCAAGTCCAAGTTTAACTGGAAATACGATTTAGCGGGAATCAATCCAGAAGAGGTTAATATTTCTTGGCAATACGAATTATTGTCTTTATGGATTCAGAAACAAAAAATTACTCGCGAGCAAGCAACTAAATTAATTTGGGCGATAATTGTTGAAGGACTGTTTGATGTTAATCAAGCAACTAGAGTTTCTTACGAACTTCAGCAAACTCCACCTCCCCTAAATACTTGCTCGGTTATTGTCTCGATCGATGGTAATCAAGTAGCTGCGGAGGTAGAAAGGCAGTGGCGTACATGGCAAGAAGCTAGATTACAACAATTCAATCCCAATCAAGCTCCAGTTATCAGACAACCAGAGCAGCTGCAACAAAATACTTCATCTCATGTCTTGGAGATGCTCAGCCAACTGCTTGAGGGACAACCAACCTTAAGAGAGCTATCGATTCGGATGAAACGAGATGTACTAACCGTTATTCGTTCGCTCTTGCCTTACGTTCAATCTGGTTTAGTCGAACTAGTCAATGTTCCCGATATTCCCTCGCCGATAAATCTTGAATCTACTACTAAGCAAGCGCAAGAGTGTAAGCCTTTAATCGCTTGTGTTGATGATAGTCCTCTGGTTTGTCAGTCTATGGAGAAATTATTGGTGGCAGCAGGTTATCGTTTTGTCGGGATAAACGAGCCTCTAAGAGCTTTTGGAGCTTTACTCGCACTTAAACCCGATGTAATCTTTCTAGATTTAATGATGCCTAACACTAATGGGTATGAAATTTGTGATAAATTACGTCGGATAGCAGCTTTTCGGAATACACCAATTATTATCTTGACAGGAAATGATGGTGTGGTCGATCGCGTTAGAGCCAAAATTGTGGGAGCGACAGATTTCTTGAGTAAAGCCAGAGTTGATGCGGAGACCGTACTTTCTGTACTGAACAAACATCTGAAGCACTGTACTCTCCAAAAATTAACCGTCACTGAAACTCTGATTAAGCAGCAAAGTAGAACAGTTGTTTAACTAGTTTACCCTGTTACACAAATCTAGTTCTTAATCTCAATTATCAAGAGCAAAAAATAAATTCATGAGTACCGCTTTAGTTGTGGAAGATTGCCTGACAGATAGGCAAACCTTAGTTTTATATCTCAAAAAATTAGGCTTTAATGTGTTGACGGCAGAGAGTGCAGCAGAGGCAAGAACAAAACTTAGCGACAGTAAACCAGATATCATTCTGCTGGATGTAGTATTACCAGATCGAAGCGGATTTGAACTATGTCGCGAGTTTAAATCAGATCCCAGAATGAATGATATTCCCATCATTTTCTGTTCTAGCAAAGGAACCGATCTCGATAAATTTTGGGGGCTAAGGCAGGGAGCTTCTGCTTACTTAGTTAAACCTTTAGTTCCAGAAGAATTGATCGACATTATCAATCAATTAACCAAAAATCAACAAGAACAGTAAGGAGACAGATAATGTCCGAATTTTTAGGATCTACCAAAGAGCAAAATAATCCCAAACTGCTTTCTGGTAGTTCCTCTAATCTAGTTACAACCACGGGCGGAAAATTAGCCCCCAATTTTATTGGAGAACAATTTTTACGTCTATATTTAGATGGAGAAACAGGTGCTTTGTTACCCATCAGCCAACTAACCGAAGTCTTAAATATTTCTTGTTCTCAAGTAATGCCAATTCCCCATATGCATCCTTGGATTATGGGAGTATACAACTGGCGAGGCGAAATTCTTTGGTTAGTGGATTTAGCTCATCTTGTGGGAATTACCCCCATGTACCAACAGGCATTGACAAGTGCTAATTATACGGTAGTCGTCCTAGAAGGTGCGGAAGAAGATTCTATGGAGAACGAACGCAAAGCGGTTGGTTTAGTTATCAATCAGGTGGGCAATATTGAAAGTTGTAATCCTGACTTAATCAAAGATATTTCTTCAGCATCAATTGACAGTAAATTGGAAGCATTTTTACGAGGCTACTGGTGTAAATCTGATTATGAAATGTTAGCCGTGTTTCAATTAGATGCCATTTGGGAAGCCATGTCGCAAGAAGAAACCAATAGTCAATTTTGAGGAGCAAATTATAAATAAACTTAATCGGCAATTTTGATAACTTCTAAAATTCAACCTTAATATAAATTGTTCTCGTGAGGCTTAGATTAATGATTACAAATCTTCTTAATTCTAATTCAGATCCCCAAGATACGAATAATAACGGTAAAGGTTCAACTACTGGTGCTACTAATAATGAGTTAGGCGAAACAGCAACAGAACAAGGTAACTCTATGTCTTTATCTGAGGAGGAAACAGACAAAAATTTTTTAGCAAACAATAAATCTACCAATCTTGCCCTGGATAAGTTGGGATTACAAGGCAAAAGTATCGATCTGAAAAATAATGTTGTCAATTGGTGGAGGCAAACTGGTTTAAGACGTAAAGCAACTATTATTGCTTTGGCATTAGGAATAATTCCCGTAGCTGTGGTAGGTGGGATTGCCTATCAAGTGGCAAGTAGATCTTTAGAACAGCAAATTTTTACCGAACAAGAAACCCGTACCTTTGACATTCGTCAGAAAGTTACTTTCTTTCTCAATCATGTGGTAGAAGATGCTCAAGCTTTGGCTAGTTCGGCAATTTTGACCGATCCAGACTTGAGAAGAGATACCAACACTCAACAGAAAATTAATTTACTCAACAGTTTTATCGATTCTCATCCAGGACGATATGAAAGTATTGCCGTTATCGATGTTCAGGGCAATCTACTATTTCAGTCTAAGTCAGCTTATCCTCTAGACGAAGATAAAGACTATAGCGAACAAGAACTATTCCAAAGAGCGATCGCGACTCAAGATGCTGCGATTAATAATCCGAGAATCTCCTCTTCTTCGGGAAGACAGAATTTAGAAGTTGCCGTACCGATTACAGCTATGGGTACAGAGGAAATTATCGGTGTCGTTACCATCCATATGCCGATTAGCAATTTAGAGCTAATCTTTCAATATGTTAAGGCTCAAGGTTGGGAATACAAATTGATCGATTCTGAGGGACGTATTTTTGATTCAGACGAAACAGAACAAATCGGTCATTTTGCTGGGGCAGATTTAACTGACTTGCCAGAGTTGATGGCTAAAGTACAGGGGTTGGGAGATAAAATCGACGAATATCAATATTTTCAGCAGGGAAACCTGGGACTAAGCCAAATTATGTTTGATCGCAACGATCGAGACCAAGTAATTGTCGGTTATGCCCCAATTATTAATATCAAAGGTTTAGTCGAACCAGGTTGGGGACTGGCTATTTCTCGTTCCCTAGATGAAGCTTTTATTCCCCTTCAAGAATTACGTTGGACTTTATTTGTCGGTACGACGGCTGCTGCGGTTTTAGTGGCAGTAATTGCTGCTATTTTAGCCAATCAAGGTACTCGCCCAATTACCATCGCAGCAGAGGCGGTTAAAAAAATCGGTCAGGGAGAACTAGATACTCGGGTTGAAATCGAGGGTAATGATGAATTTGCCTTGTTGGGAGATAATATCAACAAAATGGCAAGACAACTTAAGTTTCTCGTCCAACATAAAGCGATCGAAGCCAAACGTTCTCAGCAACTCAAAGATGTAACCCTCAAATTGTCGCGAGCATTTGGTTATGAAGAGATTTTGCAGATTGCTGTCAGAGAAATTATCGCAGCCCTCAAAGTCGATCGAGCCATATTCTATAGTCTGAAAAATACAGGTAATGACAAAATTGTTGCCGAAGCAGTAGCTAACAATTGGCCTAGTCTAAAAAAAGCAGGGGTTACTCATTTCGATTTTATTCAAGAATATATTCAAAGTGACAAACTCGGCTATGTCTGGAAAATATCCGATACATATCATGCTGGATTTAAAACCAATCACCTCAGACAATTAGACGCATTTAATATCAGAGCCAGTTTAATCGCTCCAATCACTTTCCGTGATGAAGTACATAGTTTGTTGATGATCCATCAGTGTGATTCTACAAGGCAATGGAAACAAGCAGAGGTTGATTTCTTTACCCAAATTGTTTCCCAAGTTATCCTCGCTCTAGAAAGAACCAATCTCCTAGAACAGCAAAAAGCAGCCAAAGAAGGGTTACAAAAACGAGCCTTAAGTCTACTCACAGAAGTAGAACCCATCAGTCAAGGAGATTTAACAGTTCGTGCCACAGTAACAGAAGATGAAATAGGTACTCTAGCAGATTCTTACAACTCTACTGTAGAAAGTTTGCGGAAAATCGTCCTGCAAGTACAAAAAGTAGTGACGCAAATGGCAGTAACTACCGATCGAAACGAGGCAGTTACCCAAGAGATGTCCCAACGAGCAGCAGAAAAATCACAAGAAGTAGTAGCTGCTCTAGGTCAAATTCAAGCCATGGCAGAATCAATTCAGGCTGTAGCTCTTAGTGCGGAAGAAGCAGAAAAAACCTTCCAAGAAACGGCTAGAACAGTAGCTTTAGGAGACTCGGCAATGAATCGCACCGTAGAAGGTATTGTGGCCATTCGTTCGACTGTTGCCGAAACAGCCAAAAAAGTGAAAAGACTAGGGGAATCATCCCAAAAGATTTCTAAGGTAGTTAACCTGATTAGTAGTTTTGCCTCTCAAACCAACTTGTTAGCACTTAATGCTTCCTTAGAAGCCTCTCGCGCTGGAGAAGAAGGTCATAACTTTGCCATCGTTGCCGAAGAGGTAAGGGTATTGGCACAACAGTCAGCAGAGGCAACCAATGAAATTGAAAAATTAGTTGCCAGTATTCAGCTAGATACTAGAGAAGTAGTAGCAGCTATGGAAGAAGGTACAGAAAGAGTAGTAATTGGAACTCAATTAGTAGATGAAACTCGTCAGAGTTTGAATAAAATTGCAGCTACTAGCGATCGCGTCAGTACCCTACTAGAAAAAATTGCTCAGGCAACCGAAGCACAAACAGAAACCAGTCAGGCTGTAACCGAAACCATGACTAAAATAGCGGAAATGGCTAACCAAACTGCCGTTGATGCCGACCAAGTATCGGGGTCTACTCAAGAACTGCAAACAGTATCAGAAGAACTACAAAAAAGCGTGCGCCGTTTTAAAGTGGAGTAATGAAGTAATAGGTAATAGATTGAAAATAATTGATTATTACCTCCATTACTCAGATTTATATTTCCGAACTCATAAATATAGTTTAAAACTATGATCGATCCAGATATTCGCGACCAGGCATATCAATTTTTTATAGAAGAAGCTCCAGAGCTATTATTAACTATAGAAACGAATTTATTAAGTCTTAGAGGAGACCGCAATCCAGCGAAAATACACGACCTCATGCGTGCTGCTCACTCCATCAAAGGGGGAGCAGCTACCGTTGGCTTAGAAGCAATTAAAGCAATAGCTCATCGCTTAGAAGATATTTTTAAAGCACTTTATAGCGATACGGTAGAATTAGACTCTGAGTTGGAAAGTCTGTTATTGCAAGGTTATGATTGTTTGCAAGAACCTTTGAGTAAGCAAATAGCAGAAGATAATTTAGATGACGAGTTAGCTCTAGCTAGTGCCGAACCTGTTTTAGCCAAGATTGAAGCTCATTTAGGTACGGCTTTAGAAACAGCCGAAAGCTATATGCCCAGTTCTTCAGACTTGGGAGTAGATATGGTGTTGTCGATTTTTGAAATCGACGTAGCCCAGGGGATAGAGCGGATGAAGACTATTGCCGATAATCCCCAAGCTTACGATCTAGCGACAGAATTAAGAAGCCAAGCAGAAGTCTTCTCGGGTTTTGCCGATATTTTAGGTTTGCCAGGATTTGGAGCGATCGCGCAAACGACAATGACGGCTCTCGAACTTCATCCAGATAAAGCAGCAGAAATTCTCGCTCTAGCGATAGCAGATTTTGAGCAAGCTAAAGATTTAGTCTTCGCAGGCGATCGCTCTGGGGGAGGTAATCCTTCTGTCGAACTAGTAGCTCTAACTACAGACAATAATAATTCGGTTGCCTCAACTATAGCTGATGAGGAACGAGTAACCCAAACAAGCAGGGAGCAGGAAATCGACTTCTTCGAGCAGTTATCAGCAGCAGCCTTCTCAGCAGAAACAACAGAAAATGGGACAGAAGCAGAGAGCCAAGACGATTCCAGTTTCAATCTCCATCCTTTAGATGTATCTCAAGAGCAACCCGCAGAAGATGGAGCCGACGAAAATACTCCTTCTTTAGAGGAATTGCTAATGGGAGTAGAGCTAACTCCTGAGTCTGAGACGATGGAGGTTGAAAGCACGGAGCCAGAAGAGCGATCGCCCCTTAACGAAGCAGTAGAAGCTTTTTCCTTAGACTCCTTATTTACTAATAATAATTCTGACCAAGAAATATTAGATACTTCTTGGCAAGAAATTTCCACCCCAGCTAACCCAGAAATTATCTCCGCAGAGTTGGTCGAACAAGAAAATGGTAATAGTTTAATACCTTTTACTTTAGACTTTTCTGAAGCGACAACTCAGGCAAAATCAGCACCCTCCCAACCACCAAAACCCAAGGCAGAATCGAAAAAAAAGCGATCGCGCAAAGGTAAAAAAACTACCAATCGCAATCTTAAAGTACGAGTTGATTTAGAACGTCTAGAGCGGATGAACAATTACGTCGGCGAACTCGTGATCGATCGCAATAGTATGTCTCTACAACAAGAGCAGCTACAAGCAACTTTACGGAAACTAAGAGAGCGATTAGACCAATTCCAATATTTAACAGGGGAGTTTCAAGACCTCTCCGATAAGATGATCCTCAGCCCGATTAACAGCCCGCTCGATAATAAGAACGACGACGTACCTAAAATAGACCAGTTAGCTATTTACGATTCTACTGCTCAATTTGACTCCTTAGAAATGGATCGATACGGTCAGATGCACACTTTGCTACAAGGAGTAGTAGAAGAGATGATGCAGTTAGAAGAAGCTGTAGAAGATGTCTTTCTCTATGCCAGACAATCGGGTAAAACCGTTAAGTATCAGCAGCAAACTCTAGGTAAATTGCGTGACGAGTTGATGTGGGCGCGGATGTTGCCTTTAGGAGAAGTTCTCAATCGTTTCCCTCGCGGTATTCGCGATTTATCCCTTAAATACGATAAACCTGTCGATCTTCACCTGGGTGGCACTGATGTACTAATAGACAAGGGGATTTTAGAAAAACTCTACGATCCACTTTTACATCTATTGCGAAATGCTTTCGATCACGGTATCGAATCTCCAGAGAAAAGAATAGCTCAAGGTAAACCAGAAGAGGGGCGCATCGAAATTAATGCCTACCATCGAGGTAATCAAACCATTATTGAGGTAAAAGACGATGGTAAAGGTTTAGACATTAATAAAATAGCTAGTCGGGTAATTGAAAGAGGTTTATTAGCTCCTGATAAATTAACTGTAACTACGAAAGAACAATTATTAAACTTTATTTTTGAACCAGGATTTTCTACGGCGGATAAAGTTAGTGAACTTTCAGGAAGAGGCGTTGGTTTAGATGTAGTTCTGTCTCAATTACAGGAAGTCAAAGGAACTGTCAAGGTAGATTCGACTCCAGGGGAAGGAACTACCTTTATTTTATCTTTGCCGTTAACTTTAACTATTTCTAAATTACTGGTTTGTTCTGTTGGATCTACAGCTATAGCTTTACCTTCAGAAAGTATTGTCGAAATTATCTTTCCCCAGGATAATCAAGTAAAGCAGATGGGTAAACAAAGATATATATCTTGGCGAGAAGATATGTTGCCTATTTATCGATTAGCAGACTTATTAGAGTACGGTTATCCTATCTCTGAAGAGTTAAAATGCAAGGACTTTATTAACGCATCATCTTCAGAAAATACTACTTTACCGATGTTAGTGTTTGAAGGAGAAAAGCAAGGCTTTGCTATAGAAGTTGAAAATTTCGGCAAAGAGCAAGAAATGGTGATTAAGCCTTTTAATAGTACAATTAAACCTCCCGAGTATACTTATGGTTGTACGGTTTTGGGGGATGGTAGCTTAGTTCCTGTAATTGATAGTTCTTCTCTCTTAACTTATGTCAGAGAACAAAATAAAAAATCAAATTCTCCTGGAGGTTTAGCTAGTCATCAGAAGAATCTGTTTAAAGCTGATGTAGAAACCATTAAAGCTCCTATGGTGCTGGTGGTAGACGATTCGGCGATGATGCGCCGAACTTTAGCTATAACTCTCAGAAAAGTCGGCTATCGAGTTATACAAGCGCGAGACGGATTAGAAGCATTAGAACTATTACAACAAAATTCTCAAGTAGAGTTGATTGTCAGTGATTTGGAAATGCCCAATCTTAATGGTTTTGAGTTTCTCAATGAACTAAGACAAAATCCTAATCTGGCAGACATTCCCGTACTCATGCTGACTTCTCGTAGTAACGATAAACATCGTCAACTGGCTACTCATTTAGGTGCTGCTGCTTACATGACTAAGCCCTATATCGAGCAGGAGTTTCTTGCTGTGTTGAAAGAAATTACGTCTAGAAGTATGTCTTCTAAATTATCTATTGTGTAGTAAAGCTATTAGTTAAAAGTAAGGGCGATCCCTAAGAGGTTTCCTCGTGAGATGTTGACGAACTCAGAAGAGTTGTGCGGACGATTCAAGCACCCGAACTTGGTTCGGGTGAAATGTCCCTATTACTATCTAGATTTTCCCATATCCTTAATTTTGTTATATCAAGTTCGGTTGAACACTTATATTAAAGATGAGGTCAGGTAATAGGTAATAGGTAATAGGTAATAAAATCTTTTCTTTTATGGCAACAAGCCTTTTTTTTCAACTAATTATCCGTACTTGATATTAGTTAAAAAAGAAAGACCGTATTTTTTGATTTAAATAACTCCTAAAAACCTTATAAGCTAAGGTAAGGTTATATTCAAATAACATCTCGGTTAGCTCTTTGGTACTTAAAGCAGTTAAAGCAGAAACTCTTGTATCAATTTTGGTATCTTTATAAGCTAAATATACTTTACGGCTAATTTTTTCTGATAAATTCCATTTAAATCCAAAATGCTGTTTCAATTCTTTTTGATAAGGAGCAAAATTAGTTAATTTGTTTTGGAGATATGCTTCGATATATTTAACTGCAATTTTAGCTCCATACATGGCGTGTCTGATGCCTTCTCCTCCCAAAAAATTGACTGTAGAAACTGCATCACCAATAGCAATAATATTATTCTGGTAATAAATATCATTCAAGCCAGAAGAATACTCTAAGATCGAGCCGTGAACATCAATAATTTGGTAATGGGGAATATTCATGTATTCGGTAAGTAGGAGTTCGATATAGTATTTTGGGGGTTTAATTTGTCGGATGTGAGCGTGTTCGCCATGAACATAGGCTGCCCCGACTTTTAATAATCTATTTTCCATAGGAAAAATCCAAGAATAGCCTTGAGGCATCCATTTATAGCCCATAAAAAAAGTAAGGGACTTGGCAAAGCGATCGAATATTTCTCGGTCTACTTTAATTAAATATTCAAGTCCAGACCCCTTAAGAAAATTGGGTTTATCTCTTTTGTTGGGATAAATTACTGCCCTGGTAAAGCCCGTAGCATCTACTAAAACTTTAGTGCTAACTATAATATCTGTTTTACTACCTTTAGTTCGCAACACTACCTGAGTTTTGTTTTCAGTAGTTACATATTTGATATAACGGCAACCTAGCCAAACTTCCCCACCAAAATTTGTTACTTCCCGTGCCAAAAATTGCCTTAGTTTAGCAAAATTTAAAACAGCACCTAAAGGCTTGGAAGAATTCCAAGTACGATCGATCTTGCTAGTAACAATAGTTATATTGTGCCAGAAACTACCTACTACTTCTGTAGGTAAATCAAATTGTTTAAGCGTTTCTAGAGGAGTTGCTGCACTAGAAAAATTGTGGCGATCGAAGTTCTCCTGTTGCTCTACTAATAATACTCGATAATTAGCTAGAGCCAACAATCTAGCACATTGTCCGCCTGCGGGCCCTGCCCCCACAATTACTACATCAAATTCTGGCATTAATTATTTTTGTTATTAAATCACAGAATAAATATTAAGACAAAGTGACCCCATCTTAGTCAAGCGATCGAATAGCATCTAAAAGCTAAGATAAATAGGGCAAGTTTGGATTAGATAAGTTATGCGGGTTGTTATCCAAAGAGTTAAATCTTCTACTGTCACTGTAAATGAAGAAATTATCGGTCAAATTGGTAGGGGATTAAACTTACTAGTAGGTATTGCCGATACCGATACCGATACTGAATTAGATTGGATGGCGCGTAAATGTCTAGAATTACGTTTATTTCCAGGACAATCAGATAGTAGTCGTTGGGATAAGTCTGTATTGGATATTCAAGGAGAAATACTCGTAGTAAGTCAGTTTACACTCTATGGTGATTGTCGTAAAGGTCGTCGTCCTTCCTTTAGTCGCTCTGCTTCTCCAGATAATGCCGAAGTTTTATTCGCTCGATTTGTGGCTAAACTCAAACAAAGTGGTTTATTTGTCGCTACGGGTAAATTTGGTGCGATGATGAGGGTAAATATTGATAATGATGGCCCTGTAACTCTTTTACTGGAAAGGTAAACAAGGCGTTTTTTCTTCCAAGGCTTATAAAAAATAAAAGGGTGCGCTACACACACCCTCAAAGTTCAAATTAAATGCTCGGATTTAGTATCTTTTCTTGATACTGCGAGCCATGTTACGGAACATATCTAGATTAGTATCTGTTTTACTGCTGGATCTAGTTCCCTCAGTTTTTGCTGGTTTTGCAGCTTTGATTTCTTCTGCCATTGCTTTATAATCAGTCTGAGAGCTAGCATAACCATTGCTATTACCGTTGTTGGCAGAGTTAAATCCTCCGTTAGCCATAAAAGCAGAACTATCTCTAAATTCTGTTGCAGACACTTCTTTTTCTATAGCGAAACCGTCTTTATTTTTTAGAGTTTTCGGAAAAGTTCTTTTTACTCTGACGGATTTACGCATATAGTTGATGTCACCCAAGGACTTTGAGTCATCTGGATTGAGGAAAAAATCTTTGTCTCCCATTATCTTCTTGCTCCCTTCTTATATTAAAGATAATTGCTCTTTATTAAATTTTATCAAAAATAGCCTCAAAAAAGTTGCCGAAAAGTGAAAAATCAGAAAATGCTGTCAAATCGCTTTGCTCTAATTCGCAATTATTAGAGTTTATTGAAAATAAGAGCTATCGATTATATTTATTTGACCCCTATCATTCTGGATAATTAGTTACTTATTCCCCTACTCATGGTTTGACTCTTTAGCTAACTAGAGACTTTAAAATAAAAATATAAAGGTTGCTCGACAGGAGAACCGAAAAATGAAGATAAGTAGAACTCGCAAAACTTTAACTACAACTGTTGTTGCTGGCTAAAGCTTGACTAACACTAACAGTTAGTCAAGCTTTAGCCCAGACAGTAGCGCAGCGACAACAACAATCTTATCCCCCACCACAGTCAGGAACAAACCAGACCTATCCCAATAGAGGTCCTATGATGGGTCCTAGAAACCACCGTGGCATGAGGGGTTGGGGACATGATAGTCAATACGGCGGTATGTACAACCTCAATACGGTTGAGACAATCCGTGGAACGGTAGTCAGTACGAACACCTTCACACCCATGAGCGGTATGGGTCAAGGGATGCAGCTTTTAGTCAAAACTGAAGATCGAACCGTACCCGTACATCTTGGTCCTGCATGGTATCTCGACGATCGAGGCTTCCAAGTCAACTCAGGTGATGAAATTGAGGTGAAAGGTTCTCAAGTAAATTGGGCAGGTAATCCCGTCCTCATGGCAGCCGAAGTACGGCAGGGAGACAAAGTGCTAGAACTAAGAGACAATAATGGCATTCCCGCTTGGAGTGAAAATCGCAATTGGAATCGACAAGGAGACTGGGGTTCTTGCTGCTGGTAAGTCAGACAGATAAGTAAAAGCCAAGAGTAATGGTAGTATGTTCGATATGCAACGCTTGAACCGCAGACAATTTTTAATCCTGGGTGTCAGTAGTGCTAGTACTGTATTTCTGGCATCTCGTGTAGCTGGTCAATCGTCATCGCCTGAGCCAAACCAATACACCAGTAAGGACGGATTATTAGATATTGCCCTCGATGCTCGTTACGGAGCAGTTAACCTAGCAGGACAACAAGGGTACTTATACAGTTATAACGGTCAGATTCCCGGTCCCCAGCTTGAAGCCAAACCTGGGGATAGCGTCCGTATTCGCTTTACTAACAATTTACCCCAACCGACCAACATTCATTACCACGGACTGCACGTACCGCCAACGGGCAATGCGGATAACATCTTTCTGAACATCCCCAGTGGCGAAACCTTCATCTACGAATTCACCATTCCCGACAATCACCCTGGAGGTACTTTTTACTACCATCCCCACCTGCATGGATTGGTAGCCGAGCAAGTCTTTGCTGGTTTAGGAGGAACTTTCGTCCTTCGAGGAGAACTCGATCGAATTCCTGAAATTCAAGCAGCCCAGGAGGTATTTTTATTTCTAAAAGATTTTGACCTCGATGCCAATGGACGAGTATCGCAGCCCTGGCACATGGCACAAATGATGGGGCGAGAAGGATCTATGATTACGGTAAACGGTCAGGTAAATCCTACCTTGTCAATTTCCCAGGGGGGATTGCTACGCCTGCGTCTGGTCAATGCTTCTACTTCCCGTTTTTATCGTTTAGCTTTGGAAGATCATCCCCTCTACCTAATCGCTACGGACGGGATTCCTCTTTCCGAACCAGTCGAACTCAGGGAGTTGCTGTTGACTCCAGGGGAACGGGCTGAGGTGTTAGTGCGTGGAGAGCGAGAACCGAAGCAATATAGATTGCTGGCTCTGCCCTACAACCGTGGGGGCATGGGAATGATGGGTGGTGGCATGATGGGGCGAGGTATGGGATCGCGAATGAGGGTTCGTTCGGACTGGCAAAGCACCAGAAATCTAGCAACTTTAACCTATGGGGGACAGGTGGAAACTCTTCCCTTACCCCAAAAACTCATTCCTATAGAGACACTGCCCGAACCTCAGAGGGTGCGTCGCTTCATTCTCAACCACAGTATGGTTCCTGGCATGGGTATGGTCTTCTTAATTAACGGCAAAGCGTTCGACCATCAACAGACTTCTTTCAGAAGTGGGTAGCAGGTAGCGGGTAGCGGGTAGCGGGTAATGTTGCTCAGTTAGTATCAAAGCCGAATATAAAGCCCAAAAGCTACTAAGAAGCTACCTACTACCTGCTACCTGCTACCTAAACAAGACCAAGATTTATGA
>JBFRWK010000298.1:0-4106 GCA_051439545.1 Xenococcaceae cyanobacterium
TTGAGTGACTGTTGTTCTGATTCACTTAAGTCAACGATATATTTTTTGGGCATTAATATTAAGCGCGATCGCATTACCTCCTAATTCTAGCAAATAACCCATCATTAATTAATTGACAAACCACTACTCGGACTACCATCGTAGAAATTATAAAAACTAGTATTTCTACTTCTAGACCTCTTTCTCTGTTTTGAGGTTGTCTCACTCGCAGCACTAATTAGAAGCAAAGTTACTACTGCGACTAGAATTAACAAAACAACTACTAGCATCTTTTTAAGTGGTAAGTTTGTAGTTTATATAATAACGTTTGAGGTGGTTATTTTTCAGGAAATAGGCGAGAGCAAAATCCCGCTATATCTGGTTTGAAGTTGAATTCAATTTGTATGTTTGCGATCCGATCTAAAGGACATTTGATAGCATTTATTCAAAAACTTACTATCTTTTTCTAGTTGGAAATTATGCAAACCTACAGTTCTAAAATTAGGACTACCTATTTTGTGAAATCCTAAAATAAGCTCGTCAATGTCGGTAGAGTCTTCTATCCAAAGTTTCTTTAGCTGCTTCCAATCCTCGGCAGTTCTAACACCAGCTATTTTTCCCAACAAAGCCATCAATTTAGGATTTTTCCCAATCTGCTCGATATCTTGGGCTTCAGAGAGCATTTTGCGACGTGCTTCGTCTATATCATTACTCATCTTTTACCTGTTCCAGTAACCTAGCAATTGCCCCCTCAATAGTAGCAGCACCTATTGTTTGCGCGTATTGTTCTATCTTTTGCTTTAATTGTTCGTCCTTTATGGGAATCAAATAACGGTTAATTTTGCCATATCTGCTATCTATTTCTAGCTTAGGATGGATTGATTCGGTATTTATCTGCTGCTCGACCTTATATGTTCTGGATGATTCCATGTCAGACTCTTTTAAATCGCGAACAATTTGCTGTATTCTGCGTCCAGTAGGAATTTTACCATTATTATCTTCCAGGGCTTTCACCCAAACTGTTACCTGTTCTTCTGGCTCTAGTTTGGCAAGGTGTCTGACTTGGCGTTCTGAAGTTGGCAGCAAAAATTGTTCACCATGGTGAACGTTTTCTTTTTTAAGATTGTTCACCACTTCTGCTGCTGCGATTATATGATGTACTTGAGTCCTTCCATATCCGAAGCGATCGCCACAATATTTCGCAAAGCTTTTGTAGCCCCTAGTTTTATATAAACCGCGAGCGCGTATTTGTTTTAAATATCCTCCGAGTTCCACAAAAAAAGCTTCGGTGATTTGAAAGATTTTATTTTCTATTTCTAGCAACTCTCGCTTTTTATCAAACGAGGAAGTATGTACTAGACATTCTTTGGCTTCGGCTCTCGCTACACGCCAGCGATCGCTACCGTCACTTTCTACGGCATCACCTAATTCCTGTAGTTTTTGTCGTACAATAGCAACACTTGCTCCTTCTAGATTTATTGCTAAATCTACAGGTGAAACGAAGTCCTCGTGTTGAGCTAAGGCAACAAATACGATATCGCTAGATACGGAACAAAAAGATTGATGTAGCTCGGATTTTTTGTTAATATTCATAATGGATTTGCGTTTTGATATGCAAAGCAAACAGTCGAAGTAGGAGCTTCCGACTGAAATAAATAAAAAAGACTTGAGAACGGGTGTTGGCGCACCCGTTTTTGATTTTCACATTTTTAGTAATTAGAATCAAGCGATCGCTTTTGGGACAACTCTTCGCGATCGCTCCAAAGGTTGTTACATCATAGCCCGATTAGACCAAAGAAAAAACTCATCAATTAAGCATATAATAACTTCAAAATGTAGTGCTTCTGAACATGAAAGAACTCATTCAGCTTCAGCAAACTCTGAAACGGCGCATATTTATCTATAGTCTAGTCTCTCATAGCCATAGTTATATTTTGCCTATGGTTGGTGCATTTATGATTGGTTTCTTTTTCGATAACGATCTTCTTCGTTTGATTGGCTGTGGAATTTTTCTTTATGTATTGGCTTTCGGAGTAGGTTTAATCGTGCCAAACTGCGATCGACGAATTACGGACTTAATGAAAAAGCAACTAGAACTCGAACAGCAACTAAAACGCCTTGAAGCTGTTAACCAATCTCTGGATGAGCGTAGAGATATGATGCTGTTTGATGAAGACTCTCAATATTGGCAGATTTTAGAAGATTTGGCTGTTTGATAGAGAGCGATCGCTCAATTTTTTAACTAAAAAGCAGTTATGTCTGGTTGTGGAATATATAGAAGTCCTCTAAAACCTGAAGCAATCGTTCCTCAATTGAATTCAATTGAGATCGCTTTAACCGCTCCAATCCCCGCAACAACCACAGAGCAGCTTCGTCTAATTCTCCCACCTCGCCTATTGCCGTCATGCGCTCACCCAAATCGAACATCTGTTCTGATTCAGTTTTGGTCAACTTCATCGAAGATAGGTCATCTACTGCGACCAGGTATCGACCATCCCAAGTATCGACGACGCATTCTCCCGCTTTAACTTCTGCGACCAAACACCAACAATTCTTTTTCCCAGTCACACCTCGATCGATGCGACAAATTTGACCGACTCTAAAGGGATTGGTGGGAGGATATTTTTGTTGTAAGTAGAGTTTGACCGCATCCTTAACAATCGAACTAGTTGGTACTACACCTCCAGCCAGATTTACTGCCATCACCCAAACTTCACCAGCTTCTATCGGACTTAAATCTGCCTGAAAAATCGGTCTTAATTGCCTCTGTTTCATGGGATAGGAAAGATCTGGGTTGTTATTCTTTAAGTATCCCGAGATCGAATCATAAGTTTGGGCAGCACGGATACAACGCCTTATATAATCGAATGTCAAGCCAAAGACGGCAGTGCAATAATCTTTAAAATTATCATAATCATCCCGATAGAGTTTCAATTTTTCAATTGATGCCAAAGCCTTACCCCGCAGCACGAACCCAGTATTTACGGCCTGCTCTAGTTCATTTCTTAACTGTTTTTCTCCCTCGGATAAAAGATACTCCAACTCGAATGCCTGGTGTTTTTAGTTTCTAGAACCAATCTTACTATTTTCGCTCCAGATATTTCTGGTTTACAGACCAATGGTCTGTAAATTATGATAGGATCATCTCTGCCAAAAGATGGGATGATTGAGTTAGTGTAAACGCCCATTATCAGCAACTCAATGTTGAGCCATGAGGGATGCGAGCGACTCGATTACTCGCCTAGAGGCAGCTTTGGCTGCTCCGATATCTACTTCCTTTTCCCTCGAAGAAGTACCCGATGTGGTGGCGCGACTCTTGGGGGATAAGCGTTCTCAAAATACCAAAAGAGCCTATCTTCACGACATCAAAGATTTCTTTCGAGTAATAGCCGATGATTTTCCTCATCAAGATTTGGTCTTGGAGTTTTTGCATCTAGAACAGACCCAAGCCGTAGGGTTGGTTTTGAGTTATAAAGCGGGTTTAATCGAGCGGGGGTTAAAAGAAGCAACGGTGAATCGTCGTCTGGCAGCGATTAAAGCTCTAGCAGCAATGGGTCGTCAAATCGGTGTCTGTAATTACAGCTTAGAAGATATCAAAAGTGAAAAAGTTAAGGCATACCGCGATACATCGGGAGTAGATCGAGAGATTTATGCTGGCGTACTTTCGTCGGTTGAAGCTTCCCGTCAAGCTGGTTCTCGACGTAGCCGACTGAAAGGGTTTAGAGATTATGCCCTATTAAGACTATTATGGAGTAACGCCCTCAGAAGAGGGGAGATTGCCGAAACAAATATTAACGATTTCGACTATCGGGGAAAGTCTCTAGCCATCTTGGGTAAGGGGCGGGGTACGGAAAAAGAGATTATTACCCTCGCCCCCAAAGCTGCTAATGCCATTAAAGAGTGGTTGGCAGTGAGGGGAGACAGTGAAGGGGATATGCCGTTGTTTATTGCAGTGGATAATGCTAACTTCGGACATCGATTGACGGGAAATGGTATTTATACCCACATTCATCAGCCCCACAGATGAAGCACCTCTGAAATCATAGTCAAAGCATGATGAAATGGAGAAGTGAAACCGAAATTTCTTCCAGGGAAAGAAAAGGAGGCAAAATTGTAGCCAAAGTGAT
>JBFRWK010000299.1:0-16055 GCA_051439545.1 Xenococcaceae cyanobacterium
GTACTGGCTATACCATTGGTAATGCTAGCATCAACTTTACAGGAGCAACTGGGAGATATCATGTCAAGCTAGGTTATTTCGACGAAAGAGATGGGTTAGCTACCCTTGATGTCCAAATTGGTAATCATACTTCATCTCTCAATTTAGACCAAAATTTAGGTCATGGAGGAGTTAGTAGCCAAAACTTGGTCGCAGCAGAAATCTTCAATAATCTGGAAATTACCACAGGTGAAACCATTACTATTACTGGAGTTGCCGAAGCAGCAGAATGGGCAAGAGTTGACTATATCGAATTTATTCCTTTAATTGATAGTTCAGAACCACCAATTTCCCAGAGTCCTACTAATGGTAACGATCTTTTAGAAGGCAATTCAGAAAACAATACTATTAATGCTCTTGACGGTAATGACATTATTAAACCAGGAGCAGGAAATAATACTATTAATGGAGGCAGTGGTGTTGATACTATCAGTTATGATTATGATACCGCTGGTGTCAATGTAGACCTTAGTAATGGTATTGCAGTTCGTAAATTTACTACCACCAGCGATCGAGAATTTAAAATTCTACCTCTGGGAGACTCTAATACTCGCGGATATCCTAATAACAGTCAAATTGGTGGGTATCGTACTAACCTCTGGACTGGCTTAACAGTAGATAACAATTTTAATGTCAATTTTGTTGGTGCTGCTGCTAGTGGCCCATCGAATATCGATCGCGATCACGAAGGACGTGGGGCATTTACTATTGACGAACTAACCGATAACGTCAATGGTAAGATTGGTTTTAACAATTCTGGCGCACCTATATATACTACTATTGAAAATGCTTTAAGTGACAGTCCAGATATGGTCTTATTGATGGCTGGCACTAACGATTTAAAGAATCAAGGAGATACAGTTAACAATGCTCTAAATGAATTAGGTACTTTGGTCGATCGCATTACTGTTGCCCTTCCTAATACACAAGTTCTAGTAGCTTCCATCTTACCTAACTATTCCGACGCAGAAACTACAACTAAAGTTGAAGAATTTAATAGTCGCATTGAGGATGAAGTTGTTAATCCGAGAATTGCTAATAGCGATAATGTCAGTTTTGTCGATATTTTCAACAGTCCCTTGACGACTAGTGATTTTGACCCTGATGGTACTCATCTTACGCAAACTGGCTATGATAAGGTTGCCGATGTTTTTCTAGATGCAGTTCTTGAGACAAAAGGAGGAGAAGACAGTCTTAGCAATATCGAGAATATTATTGGTTCTGCTTATGATGACACTCTCACAGGTAATGCAGGGTCAAACATTATTGATGGTGGTAGAGGAGATGACCTATTAACAGGAGGTGCTGGCAGCGATACATTTGTTCTTTCATCCCAAGGAGATACAGATACTATTCTTGATTTTGAATTAGGTCAAGATCTATTTAATCTAGATAGGGGTATAACCTTTACTGATTTGACTATTACCCAGGGAAGTGGGACTAGTCAAAATGATAGTTGGATCGGTTTGACTGATAATAGCCAAACTTTAGCTATTTTGAAAAATATAGATTCAAGCTTAATTTCCACAGCAGATTTTGCTTAGTTTTGTAGGGACAAACAGTACCTTTTACCCTTGGATAGGTGTTGGTAATTTGAGCAGTAAACTACAAAATAATCTCTTTTGTAGTTATTAGTACGAGAGGTTCGTTAATCTCCCGTACATTAATTATTAGCTATTAGTTTGTAAAAAGTTGTGTGTTTTTGAACTTATACTAAATCCTAATGGGTAAAAGTGCGATCGCCCGTCTTTTGTTTCACCAAAATTGTGCAAGACCCAAAACTAAAAGCTAAAAGTTTTTAGCTATTGACTAAGTCCTCTATGTTGATGAATTTTATTTCTTAATCTGTAGTGATCTCGAAGGAATAAAAGATAAAAATTATTTAGTAAAGATCGGAAAATGAAGACTATACTTAATCAAGTGCTAACTTACCTACCTACTAAAAAAAAGCCAGTTTTTATCACTGGACATGGTAGAAGTGGTACTACTTGGATTGGTCAAACAATTAGTAAAGCTGAGAATGTGCTTTACTATAATGAGCCTTGTAATGATGACATCACCAAAGAAAAAAATCACGATTGGATTTGGAGAAAATATATACCTTTAAACGATCGAAATTCATATTTTGAATACTATTTAAATGGGGCGTTTAACGGACAAATAATGCCTGGAAGTACATGGTATCGAAAACAACCTTGGGCAAGATTATCTCCAAATAGTGTGATAGTTATCAAAGAAGTAGCAGCTTCAATGTCTATAAATTGGGTATACAAACTATATCAGCCTAGAGTATTTGTGGTGGTAAGGCATCCTTGTGCTGTGGTGTTATCCAATAAGAAAAGAGGAAATCTATCTCAGCAAGCAAAGCGGATAGAATCAATTAAGAATATGGTTAAAGATAAAACCCTAGTTAGAGATTATTTAAGCTCTTATCTATCGCTAATAGAGAAAATAGAAACAATTTCTGAAGCAGATGCGGTATTTTGGGCGATTAGAAATCTTATACTAGCTGACTTTTTGTCTAAACACCAAGAAGAAAAGATTATCTATTATGAAAATGTTTGTCTTAATCCTAGTATAGAGTTTGCCAAAATATTTGAGCAAATGAGGCTAAACTTAAGTCAGAAAGTTCAAGATTTTATCGAACAGACGACTAGCTGCGATCGACCAGGAACTTATTCTACGAGTAGAATTACCAGCAAGCAGATTGGCAAATGGAAAAGAGAACTAAATCAAGATGAAATCTATAGAGTAAGAAAAATAGTAGAGCAATTCAATTTGCCATTTTATAATTCAGAATCGGACTGGAAATAAGTAGCAGGGCTGTTTCATTTAAAATCGTTAACTTATCTCACTTTGAAACAGCCCTAGGAAATAAGTAGGGCATCGCCTGCCAGAAAAATTATTACTAATCTCGTTTAGAAATAACTTTAGCAGGTACACCCACAGCGATCGAATAAGGAGGAATATCTTTAGTAACAACTGCTCCTGCGCCAATTACACTACCTTTACCGATAGTTACTCCATCTACCACTTTAACCCCACTACCAAGCCAACAATCATCTTCAATGGTAATTCCTTGATAAGAGCGTTCTTGTTTATTAATTTCAAGATTAGAGTCAGTAAAGATGTGATTACTGGCGTAAATGCCTACATGAGAGGCAATCAAACAATCCTTGCCAATTTTTATATGACGACCAGATAGACAAGTATAAGGGCCAATACGAGTGCGATCGCCTATTTCAATGTTACCACCACCATCATGAGAGCGAATATCAACACCGCGATCGAGTTTAATCTCATTACCAATACTCAGTCGGCTATTTTCCCCTACAGCTTCTAAATTAGCACCAGAACGAATATAAATTTTATTACCTAATTTAATTAAATAGGGTTTAGTAAAGTTGACATTGGGTTCAATTTGAACAGAAGTACCAATTTGGCAAAAAATGTAATGATAAACAAAATTACGCAGTTTCATACCTAGGGATAATGGTATCCACTGGAAACAAGTTGTTATCAGTCGTTCTATTTTTTTTAAAGAAATCTGTTTTTTTTGAAAATCGGACTTGGTAGCAATTGAAGAATAATCTTGTAAATTCATAAATAGTAATTTCTATTGGCTAATCAAGCTTGGTTTATCAGCAAGAAAATGAGCATATTTAGTTTGATTCAACATCTCAATAACTTCTTGATGATTTTCGATGAGATCGGCTAAATTATCTGGAGTCAATCGGGCAAAAGGAGCTTTAACTGCCACAGAAGTGATTCCTAAATAGTCGCAAATTTTATCCACAGTAGATTGATGATTTTCTTCGTTTAGTAAATCTTGTTCATAGACAATAGTAAGATGGGGTAGATTAGACAAAAGCTTTTCATCAGCTTGTTGATATTCTTCCCGATCCTTGATTTGTGCCAATAGTAAATTGCAATCAACTTTAACTTTTTGTTTGATTACTTTATTATTCCCTGCTGGCACATGAAATTTTTTACGCTGTCTAGCTGTAATTAAAGAAAGACCATGACGTAATAAGTTTTCTCTTTTTAAGTAAATAATTTTCCAGCCATCAGCTAAAAGCTGTTGTAAAAATTTCTCTGGAGCTTGGTTTTGAATATCTTGTAGTTGATAAATTTTAACCTTAAAGCCATAAGTATTTTGATGACAGGCTGCTAATTTTCCCTTAATTAACAACTGAGGAAAAAACAAATGATGAAAAAGAATTTCCGTGTCACATTGTATATCTGGATTGAGATCGAGTAATTTACATAATAATTCACTTCCTGTTCTACCCTGTCCATATATAACAAACTTTTGTTGAGGAAGTTTAGATGTATCGATCGAAGCTTTCACATAATATTGAAATTCAATAAATCTGCGCTTTAATTTTTGCCAAAAACTGTATTTTTTCTTCTCTGAAGATTTGGGATATAAACTGCTCATAAATTTAAGATTTTCTGGTATAAATTGTTATTTTTATAGCAACAAAAACTACTTGTTACCATAAGCACGATCTAGTTTGACAAGAGACTTTCCTTGGAGATGTTCGGGAATAGGCGCACCCATTAACTCAAGAATTGTCGGAGCAACATCAATTGAATCTCCTTGGGGTAAACTTGAACCTGGAGCAATATCAGGACCTTTAATAGTCAAAAATCCTCTGGAACGATGACTACCAGTACGACGATAAGGAACTGGCCCAATACGTCCGCATTGGGGATGATCGATAACATCTGCTGGTGTGTCTTGCCACTCAACAATTAAGTCTGCGCTAGGGAGCTTATCGTTATCGGCACGATTATCTTGGCGAGTACGAATAATTTGCTTGACTACTGGTTTACCAGTTCTGGGATTGATAATTTTGTGTAAATCTTGGATGAGTTCTTCACAAACCGCATCATATTCAGCAGGTTCGACAATTCCTTCAGGCTCTCTTCCCTTTAAATTAATCCGAATATATCCTTCCGAAAAACTAGGTAGTGCAAAAGCTTTCATTTGTGACCAAAAAGGCTTGTACCAACTTACTGGTTGCCAATAAAAAGGGTCTGACATTGCTTGTAACTTTTGAGCAGAAGCTAAATCTGGCTGTTGAGAAGTACCTAGGGCGCGATCGATATAGAGATGATATTTACTAGGCAAAGACATTCTCAGCCATCGTCTCAGTAGATTAGGATCGTGCTTAAGTTGCCAAATTTCTCCCGCCCAGGTTTTCCGTCTTGGCTTTAGTATAGGAGGGGGTGGTGTAATTCCTAATTTTCCAGGTGCGATCGCTACTTTGCCAGGAAAATTCCAACGATAAAGAAATTCTCCAAGTAAAAACATACTCGACACATCAGTAGTATTATTATCACTACCGTGAACCGAAAAAATAACAATATTAGCGTTTTCTGGAGCTTTGGTTAAAATTTCGCCAATAGCTACATCTACTGCTTCAAAAACTTCTAGAAGTGGGTCTTCAGATATTTTATTATTCTTTGTGTAGGAATAAAGTGGATGGTCAGGTTGACTCATAAACCAAAAGTCATGACCTGCTGAGTGTGGTTCACTAAAGACGGTTAAGAACAAATCCCAATTTTCTTGTTGCAAGAAATCTTGGCAAATATCAACACGGCGTGAAATACCAGTTTTGAGTGCTTTGAGAAGACGCTCTAAATAGGCTCTATCCCACCAATCTCCGTGATCTTTATGTAGGGCAGGATGCTTACCGTAGCGTTGATTTAATTCGCTTAGGATGTTTTCAGGTAAAGAATGACTGAGAGTCCCAGGAGAGTGCGCTCCCCATGCTAATACTTGAATTCCATTGACTAGATCTGAAAGAGTTCCTTTTGGGGGATCGAATATGGCAACTCGGTAATTATCTCCTAAAGCATAAAAAGGAGGATATTCTTTGTAGTCATAAGCTTGAATGTTTTCAACATTATAAGTATGTTCTTTTAACTTGATTCCCCCCCAGTATCCTGTTTTCTCTGGAACACAACCTGTGAGGAAATTAGTCCAAGGTGTTTCTGCTTTGTAGTAATCTAAACCAGTTAGGTGGGTGTAGGTACCTTGTTGGATAAAGCGATTGAGATTTTTAAGATGCCCTTGGGACATCCATTTTTCAACTAATACTGGATCTGCTGCATCAAGTCCAATAGCAATAACGGGATGTTTCATTTTTAAATAGTTATATCTTGATAAAAGTACGACTAAGAATTTTTGTAGGCTAAGGTTGGGCAAATAACTGTTTTTTTAGAAAGTAAAAGGGACTCAATAAACCACTTAAAAAAAATTTAAATTCGCAAGCAGCTACTATATCTGTTTTAATTTGCCATCGGTATTTACAAAGATGCACGGCTACTCTACGCAAGTTACCCAAAATAATTCGCAACATTATCGCTGGTTTCTGCCAGGTTTTAGCATTGATTAAACGCAGTTCGCAAATACATAAACCTACTGTTTGAGATAGAGACAGTAAATAATCTTTTTCTAGTCTCCATTTTGGTATTTGATGATAAAGGTGCATGGTGGGGTTGTACCAAATTTCCCAACCACCTCTGTATAGATGGAGAGATATTTCAAAGTCATTTCCTCCTCTTGTTGTTCTGACTAAAAGTTTAGGGACATTATCTAGCCAAGCACTGCGCCGAATTACTAATCCTGCTCCTGCTGGAAGACTAAGATATTGAGGATTATAAAGATGGGCTGATTCTCCTTGTTCTTTTATGGCTAAAAAGGATTTAATTCTTTCAAAATTGGCTGGCGGTTCTACTTCAAATTCACCATGGATTTGACCACCATAGGCTCCTGCTTGCGGATGCTGTTGACCAAATTTATAAGCTTGGGCTACCCAGTCAGATACTGGTAAAGTGTCATCATCTAAAAAACCAACAAATTCTCCTCGTGCTTCTTCAACAGCCTTTTGACGAGCAAAAGCAAGACCTTGTTTTGCTTCAAAGCAATATTTTAAATTAGCTGATTCTGACCAATTATTTTGATAGATTTTAACTACTTCTGCCGTATTATCAGTACTGTTATTATCAACAACAATTATTTCCCAGTCACAATTTTCGGGATTAATT
Source organism: Xenococcaceae cyanobacterium (assembly GCA_051439545.1). Classification (GTDB taxonomy): domain Bacteria; phylum Cyanobacteriota; class Cyanobacteriia; order Cyanobacteriales; family Xenococcaceae; genus JASJDJ01. The sequence goes on from JBFRWK010000299.1 coordinate 7,099, forward strand.
TGTTGTTTTAATCGCTCTAAAACTTTGGGTATACGTTCAGCACCATTATAGGTAGGAATAGCTACAGTAAAATCAATATTATTCATGGCTTTATTGATAGTTTATTTACAAGCTAACTTTGAAAGGTTCGATCTGTCCAACTTCATAACCTTGCATATAATCAACTCCCATAGTTTGAATTTTGAGCAGAGTCATTTTATTTTCGACATATTCTGCAATTGTTTTCATACCTCTTTTTTGACCCCAATAGTTAATTTGTTCAAACTGCAATTGATTGATATTTTTGACAATGCTTTTGACTAAAATACCGTCAATTTTAAGATAATCTGCCGATAGTTGTTGAAAATACTCAAAATCATTATTTCGTCTGCCAACTTTATCTAAAGCAAAGGAACAACCCATTGCTTTGAGAGCATCAGCTAATCGAACAACCTGCTCTAAATTCGCGATCGCTATCTCTTCAGGAATACTAAAACAAATTTGCTTTGGGGCGACAGAATAATTGGCTAATTCTCGTTCTAAAAAACTAATAAAATTTTCTTCTTTGATGCTAGTACTAGATAAATTTATCTCATATACGGAGCGATTTAGATCGTTGCTATAACCAGAAATTTGTGCTAATAATTTACGAATTACCAAGCGATCGATCGTTCCCATTAGATTATGAATTTCTGCGGTAGGTAAAAAATGCTTGGGTAACAAAATATTACCTGTTTTGTCTTCGAGGCGTAAGAGAATTTCTCCGTGTTCTTGTCCTTGTTCTTGCTCGCGAACTGGACTAATTTGTTGATAGTATAAACGGAACAAATCTTCCTCAAAAGCTTCAGAAATTTTGTTTAAATAGTTTTTAGTTTCGTTAGCGTATTTTAATTGATTTTTTTTGTCGATCGCCTCTACATATTCTTTTTTCCACAAGAAAAAAGGACTTTGAATTGTACTAGATAAAAACTCCATCTGACAAGCAGCTACGGTGTCTGTATCGAGATGATGGCGATGTTTGACTAGGTGTAATACTAATCTCCTTAGATCGTTAGCCATATATGCAGGAAAAGCTAATGGTCTTTGCCAACTTTTAAGCGTCATCATTCTTAAGCGATGTCTGCTTAAACCCACACAACGAACTAACAAACGCAAATATTCTTTTTGTAAGCGAGCATTAGGTATTTTGTGCCGTACTACCATAGCAGGGTTATACCAAATTTCCCAACCTTCTCGTTGAATATGCAGTAAAGCTTCTAAATCTTCACTAGCTAATCCCGCTTCTTTACCTGTATGGTTTAAAACCAGACGGGGAGGCACTGCTTGTAACCAAGCCAATTTCCTAACTACTAAACCCGCAGCAGGAGGTAATATTTTGTTTCGGGGATCGTAGCGATAAGCTTTGTCTCCTCGCTCTACAATGGCTAAAAAACAAGATATTTGCTGAAAGTTGGACGGCAGTTCATCAGTTGATTTTTGCTCGAAGAAGTCTGCATGAATTTGACTACCATAAGCACCAACTTCAGGATGTTCTCGACCAAATTTATAAGCCTCATATACCCAATCTGGAGCAGGTAAGTTATCATCATCCAAAAAAGCAATTAGTTTTCCATCTGCTTTTTCTACCGCTTTTTGTCTGGCAAAAGCAGCACCTTGTTCTGGAGCAAAATAATATTTTAAGGGATACTCTGGCGACCAATTGGCTTGATAATCTTTAACTACTTTAGCGGTATTGTCTTTACTGTTATTATCGACAACAATTATTTCCCAAGTAAAAGATTCATTTTCTGTTTGCGATCGAACACAGTAATCTATACATAGTTTGAGCTTTTCTAAAACATCGGGTAATCTATGTTCGCCGTTATAGGTGGGAATTGCTACAGTTAAGTCCATGGTTATTTATCGATTATCAGCTTATAGGGAAAGAGTCGTTTGTCCGTAAATTATTAGTTATCTAGATAGAGACAGTTAGCTAACTGCTCTTATCCTAAAAATAGGGATCGATGTATCAATTTAAGTTTGTAAGGAAGTTAATTGTTTTTGATTCATAGTCAGCCAAAGCTGAGGTAAGTTTTGTTGTAAAGCCAAGAAAAGTTTTGGAGTTATAGCTTTAGAAATTTTAAGTTTAAAAATAAATATCCAAGCTGACAAAGAAAATAGAGCCATGCCAGCAATTTTGAAAGCAGCAAAAGGTTGTTTATGTTTGATGCCGACTAAAAACCAATGCAGTTTTAAATATAGATGTATTAGTTCTAGTTTGGGAAGATAGGGACGATATTTTTCAGAAATTAAACTGTATATTTCTTGTTTAAGTAAAAAATTAGTATCTAATCTTTCTTGGAGAGTTAACTGTTTATGGCAACTTCCAGACCAAATAGTTCTATAACCTAAATATTCGTTAACAAAAACTGCATCACCATATCTGGCAATTTGAATCCAAGAATAAATATCATCACAGTTTCCATCAAAATCGGAGTTCCAACCGCCAGATTTAAGAAAAGCTTCTTTTTTAAAAGATACTTGAACTGGTGTGCCAAAAGGAACTACTTCTAACAGCATTCCATAGTGAATATCTTCTCTAGCAATATAACAAGCTTTGCCAGCACCAACTCGATCTGTTCGACTCACTTCTGAGCCATTCATATCTACTTGAATAGCCTGACAAGAACAAATAGCTGCTTGAGGACAAGCAAGAATTGCTTCGGTTAATTTTTCTATACAATTAGGTACAAGATAATCATCATCATCTAGTAATTTAATCCAATCTCCACTAGCAGCATTAATACCAGCATTAACTGTTGAAGAATGACCGAGATTAATAAGATTACGATGATAAACAACTCGATCGCCTAGACTTTTTATATATTCCTCTGTTCCATCGTTAGAGCCATCATCTGCAACAACAACTTCACAATTTATTGTTTGATTTAAAGCAGATTCGACAGCACGCTTTAATAAATCTAAACGATTGTATGTAGTAATTACAATACTAAACTTCATAGATAGCAATTAAATATTTTTAAATAAATAGGTGAGAATATCTATTACTATCTAGGCTCGAATTTTTCTATTTGTCGAGATAATTACGTTGATTTTACTGAGATTTAATATTGGCTAAAACTGTATTTAAAATAGACAAACTTTGATAAAGCTTGCCATGTATGCCTCCTAAAGAAACTTTACAAAAAACTTATTTCAATTTAATAAAAAAGTAATAAAGAACGAACAAAGTTTATACTTTGATTATTAATAAAACAAAGCTGCTTTTACATTTGCTTTTTTAGATAAAATTAAGAAAAAGACATAAAGTTGCAGAAAAGTCGAAAAGATTTATTTGCTTCCACTAAAAATAAGTAGATTTTAATTAGAGGTGTTTTGTGAAGCTTTCTTGGTTTCGTTCTAAATCCGTAATTAAATTTTGTTTGAGTCTCTTGTCTGTGTTTCTAGTTAGTATAGTTATACAAGGAGATCGGGCTATTTTGGCTCAAAGTAGCATCGATACTTTCAACAGAGGAGAAACGCTCAAGTTACAAAGAGAAATTCGCCAGCTAGAGGCAGAAATAAGACGTTTAAATCGGGAGAATATGCGTTCTACTCCTTTGAATGCCTTACCCCGATCGACTGTCGATAGTCAACCAGTAGAGGATATCGATCCCATGTTTAAACGTTTGGCAACCTTGGTAATAGAAATAAAAGAAGATATCAACAGTTTAGAACAACGAATGACGGCACTAGAAGAAAAGGTTAATGGTCGTTAGTTGTTAGTTGTTAGTTGTTAGTTGTTAGTTGTTAGTTGTTAGTTGTTAGTCGTTAGTTGTTAGTTGTTAGTCGTTAGTTGGTAGGGGTAAACGGCCGTTGACCCATACAGTTGTTAGTCGGGCAAAAAATTTTACCTATTGCTGGGGATAGATTAGTATTTTTGCCTTTTTTATATTTTGGGCGAGCGCAAAATTCCCCAGAGTAAGAAGAGCCAAGGGACTTTAATATTAGGTATCAGCCACAGATATTTTTTAAGTGCGGGGAAAGTAAAGGGAAGTAAAAAACGCAGAGAACGCAATGAGACAGGAGTATTGCCATCTTCGTCTATGATATTATATTTTGCAGCAATTTCGGCGACAATAGCTACTTTTCCCGTGTAATTCATAATCTGGGGTTCGGCAGCAAGGGCAGCAATAACTCTACCCGTTAACAAGGGAGTTTCCCAATTGTAACCATCCCCAAAATTCATTCTCGAATCGCTTTCATCCATTTCTTTGGCAAAGTTAGTAATATGTTCTGTACCGACAATGCCAGGCCATAAAGAAATCGAAGCAACATTATCTGGTTTTAACTCTACTGCCATATCCGCAGCCAAGCGATCGCAAGCTGTTTTGCCCACTCCATAGGCAACACCAAAAATATAAGACATACTACCCCAAGAAGAAATAGTACAAATCAATCCTTGTTTGCGTTTAGTCATCATCCGAGCAGCTAAAACACTGGTAACATAATGACTCCGCAGACCAATATGATTAATTTTATCCCAAAGACTGGGATCGAATTGCCAGAATGGTTTTCCATAAGCATCCCTAATTGCTTGTACCCCAGAAAACACATTATTAACGAGCAAGTCTAATTGTCCTTGTTGTTCTTCTTGAATACGTTGAAAAAGTAGCTTTATTTGCTCATCGTCACTATGATCTACTTGCACGGGAATACAGATACCGCCAGCTTCTTCCACAGCTAATTTAGTTTCTTGGAGACTGCCTGAAACTTGACTTCGATCGGGGGGGCGATCGAGACTACGACCAGTAATATAAACAGTTGCACCAGCTTCTCCCAAACCGATGGCAATGCCTTTCCCAATACCCCTCGTTGCGCCTGTAACTAATGCTACTTTATTTTTAAGGTTTGCCATTTTATTGAATCTCGCTCTTTTACTATTTATCATTAACTAATTGTGACTAAATTTGAGAATTTGTCTTGGGCGAAAAAAACTACAATTTTGTCTGGATTGTTAATCCCAGTATTTCTTGTTGGTGGACTGGGGGCAATCCTGATTCAAATAACCGATAAAAAAAATGAGAATGACAACTCTACTGAAGCAGGAAAGAAGATGTAATGTTTCAATCAAACTTCTCGGTTATTTTTCAGTTTTTATGGCTGATTCCTTTGCTTCTAAGTCTTGGAGGATTTTTTCTCAGTATTTGGATTATTATCCCTGCACCTACTTATACTCTCTTCCCTTTAGCAGTAGGTGCGCCAGAAATTAGTCCTTGGTTGTTTCTAGTTAATGCGATCGCGCTTTTGCTGACTATTATTTTACTGCCTAAAGGTTGGTTGTTTAATCTCGCTTTAGTTTGTAGTGTATTTGGTTTACTTTTGAGTTTAATACCGTTAATTAAATTACCCGCTACCAATGCCCGATTTGCTACGGAGATGGTCAGAGTTTTAGGAAAAGACTATCTCAAAAATATTCCCGAATCTTTACAAGCTAAAATGCGCCCTAAACCATTTGTTTTGAAAGATGTTTTTCGAGGCATTCCCCAACCAAAAGTACGTATCCAGAGAGGAATTGTTTTTGCAAGTCCCGACGAAGTCGAACTTAAATTAAACACCTATCATCCCTTAACTCAAGGAAAGTACCCAACATTAGTAGTCATTTATGGTGGGGGTTGGAGAAGTGGTAGTCCTGACAATAATGAACAATTTAGCTGCTACATGGCAGATCGAGGTTATTCAGTTATTACTATTGACTATCGCCACTCACCTAAATATAAGTTTCCCACTCAGCTTGAAGATGTCCAGACAGCCTTAAACTATATTCAAACTAATGCAGATGTTTTAGAAGTCGATACTAATAAGATGGCAATTATGGGTCGATCGGCTGGCGGTCATTTAGCTACTTTAGCTGCATATCAACCCGATGGGATTCCTTTTAAAGCGGTAATTAGTTACTATGGTGCTGTCGATCTAACAGAAGGATATTATAATCCACCCGTTCCCAATCCCCTCGATACGATAAGCATTTTACGAGATTTTTTAGGGGGAACACCAGAAGAATTGCCCGAAATCTATCGACAAGCTTCTCCTATTAATTATCCCAGACCAAATCTGCCCCCTACTTTACTAGTTTATGGGGTTCGCGATCGCGTAGTGCAAAAGAAATTTGGCGAAAAACTACAAGGTAAACTACACGCAAATAATAATCAGGCTATTTTGCTAGCAATTCCCTGGGCAGAACACGCTTTTGATGCCATATTTCCTGGAATTAGCAATCAGCTTGCTCTATATTATACGGAACGTTTTTTAGCTTGGGCTTTGAATAGATCTACGGCATAAATCAAAAATATCGGATGTGTTAGCTGTTAGTTTTTAGCTGTTAGCTTTTAGCTTTAATTAAAATAAATTCGGTGTTTATATCGCTTTCAAGATAAATATTGAGAGGATATATTGGATATGGTTTTGACGTCAAGCAATTTTACTAGCGAACAAACTTAGAAAAAGGTATCTCTATGAAGTATTGCGTAGCTAACTCAAATAAAAGTATTTCTACCCCCCTATTATTAAGAAATATCTCAAATTGCACTAAGATTTTATTTAGTGGGGTAATAGCAGGATGTATTAGCATTTTAACCGCACAATTTGCTCAGGCATTGACATTTAATGAGTCGGGAGATGCGGGACAAACTTTAGGTACGGCTCAAAATATAGGAGGAGCGATCGACCAAATTAACGGTAATATAACCGCAGGAGATGTAGACTTATATCAATTTTTCCTGGGTAGTAATGCAACTTTTACTGCTTCTACTGGGGGTTTAGCAGGAGGAAACGATACTGAATTATTTCTATTTGATGCAACAGGTGCAGGGGTTACGGCAGATGATGATGGTGTCAGCTTTGCTGGTGAATCAACTATTAATACTTCTTTGACTGCTGGTACTTACTATTTAGGTATTGGTGAGTTTGACACTACTGCTGTAGATGGAGATGGAACTAATTGGGGTAGTGATACTCCTCCAGTTGACTTCAGTACCTTGGACTCCTTCACTGCTACTGGTTCTAGTAGTTTTAGTTACGGCATTTCGCTGAGTCCTGCAACTTCTTCTGCTTCTGTTCCTTTTGAATTTTCTCCTGGTTTGGGTCTATTACTAGTAGGTGCTGGCTTTGGACTCAAGCGCGGATGGAAACAAGTAAATCGTCAAAAAGTAAGTTTTGACTAAAAATTTAGTTCAATTTAATAATTAATTGCGATGGGTAGAGTAATAGAGCTTTACCCATTTTTTGTTTATTGATGGATTACTTTAAGTCTATTTAAGACTATCTCTAACTTCTGAGTTTGCTTCGAGCGGTAAAAGAAAATCGGTTCAAAGATCGTACCGAACCACAAGATCGATCGAGAGAAGATCTGTTCTTTTATCCAGTTATTAGAAATCAATACTTGCTACTAACGACTAACTGGGCGCAAGCCTTGCGCCCCTACTAACAACTAACAACTAAAGTACTTCACCTTAATAACTTGTTACTTCTTACCTCGGCAATGATAGGATAAAGGACTGAAACTTAACTCAAACACTGAAGAGGTAAAGTTGTTAAGCCTGGGAGTAAATATAGATCATGTAGCCACTATTCGCCAAGCAAGGCGGACAGTAGAACCCGATCCTGTAGCAGCAGCAGTATTAGCAGAGTTAGCTGGTGCAGATGGTATTACCGTACATTTAAGAGAAGATCGCCGTCATATTCAAGACCGAGATGTACGCTTATTACGCCAAACTGTAAGGACTCATCTCAATCTAGAAATGGCACCTACAGCAGAAATGGTAGCGATCGCTTTAGATATTAAACCAGATTACGTAACCCTAGTACCAGAAAAACGAGAAGAAGTAACCACAGAAGGTGGAATTGATATTGTCTCTAATTTCGATCGCTTTTCAGAAGTAGTACAGAAACTACAAGGTGGGGGAATTCCTGTAAGTTGGTTTATTGATGCAGAAAAAGCCCAAATTGAAGCTGCTGCCAAAACAGGTGCTAAATTTATCGAACTCCATACGGGAAAATACGCAGAAGCCAAAGACGAAGCTAGCAGACAGGAAGAATTAGTTATTTTAACCCAAGGTACAGAACAGGCGATCAAAGATGGTTTACGAGTTAATGCAGGTCATGGTTTAACTTATGTAAATGTCTACCCTGTTGCTTGTATCCCTGGTATGGAAGAATTAAATATCGGTCATACTATTATCAGTAGAGCCGTATTAGTAGGTATGGAAAGAGCAGTAAGAGAAATGAAGTTAGCGATGAAAGGACAATTTTAGTCAAGTCACAAATTAGAAGTCAGGAGATAAATTAACCTAACAACTAACTAGTACGGGCGAACGGCAGGAAAGCCCCTAACAACTAATAACTAACAACGAATTTAAAAAATGCAAAAATACTATTACGTTTTAGCCAGTCAAAAATTTTTACTAGAAGAAGAACCTTTTGATGAAGTACTACAAGAAAGAGTACGTAATTATCAAGAACAAAATAAAGAGATTGATTTTTGGTTAGTCAAGCAACCTGCTTTTTTAGAAGCACCAGAATTTACTGAGATTAAAGCTAAATGTCCCCAACCAGCAGCAGCAGTTATTTCTACTAATTCTCAGTTCATTACTTGGCTCAAACTAAGATTGGAATATGTAATTACAGGGGAATTTGAAGCTCCTTCTGATTCTATTTCCGATCCTTTAGCTTCTTTAGAACAAGTCGCCTAAATGAGGTAATTTTAATGGCGAACATTTGTTCGCCTCTTTAGAGCGGATTAAGTTATCCATTTGTTGCGATCGCCTTTAGCCTTATATAATCCTGCTATTGTTTAGCAAGTTTTAATTTAGATAGAGAGTCGCGACTTAATTGAAGTTTTGCTGGACAACGCGGTACATTAATGTATAATAATTGGCATCGGAGTTAGGACAAGCTTATTGCACAATATGTCACGCCAAAAAAGGCAGCACAAACCCTTG
>JBFRWK010000300.1:0-50841 GCA_051439545.1 Xenococcaceae cyanobacterium
TAAAATTGAACGCGCTAATTCAATTTTAACCTGTAGCGAGTAGCTTTGATAATAACTGCTACCCGCTACCCGCTACCCGCTACCCCTCCCCAGACCTTAAATTGATGGCTTATCCGAACAGTATTGGGTAGGGAGTACCCAGAACGCCAGTAATTTTTTTACCCCCCATAAACGGCGGATTGGAAACAATGGCATTAAAACCAGTCCGTGGGGACGAATCGCTGTTCGTCCTCTCAGATAATTCAAAGAAAACTTCAGGAAATTCTAATTCCCAGTGGAAAGTAGCTAAATTCTGGGGTAATTTCTTTAAATCGGCTTCGGGAATACTCATGCCACTATTAACAACGGTTAACATTTTTTCCCGTAAAGCTTCTCTGTCAGTTTTCTTCAGCCCAGAATGATAAACTTCCATCAATAAATCAGCCCGCACTTTGAGATCGTGAATTCTTGCATTAGCCTCAGTTAGCAGATTAGTTTTTTCTTTCTGTTCTAAAGGCGAATTTACAGGGCGAGACTGGATTTGTAGTCGTTTTGCGATCGCAGATTGAACTTCATTCCAGAGAATATCTACCCCAATGTTAAGATTAGTCCCTTCGGTCGTATCCAAATTCCAGCTTTTTAACTGTTCTAGGTTCACCCCAACCAAAGAATCACCAGTTTTCAAACAATGATCTAAAAAAGTAAAGGGCTTATCTTTTTGCATCGTCTCCAGCCACAGGGATAACTTTGCCATTTCTACCGCCAGATGATTTTTATCTACGCCATACAAACATCTTTCTGCTACCGTGCGTTTAGCATAAATTAACCTTTCTTCCCCATCTAAAGGAATCATACATTCTTCAGGACGAGAACGGGATAGTTTACCTTCTGGCGCAATTACGATCTTTCCTGGATTATTCGCTTCGGCATCTTCCCAAGCTTGCACCAGTTTTTCTCCTAAATACCGACAAGCCTGAACTAAGAAGGCAGCCGAACCCATGCAAAAATCACAGATATTCAGTTCCAGTATTTCACTCGCCGATTTTAACTGCCATTCCTCTGCTGGTTTGCCCTCCGCCACTCCTTCATAAACTAAAGGTTCAAGGGTATAGCGGACAATTTCTTCGGTAACATTTTTACTGGTGTAGTGAGTTCCCGTATCCCTGCGATCCGATCCTTGAGTAACATAAACACTACCTTGAGGAATCACCAGGGGATAACCAAAAGTATCCTCCCGCAGCAAATGATAAAAAGGTAATACTCGCTCAACTAATTCCTTATTGTTCTGGCAAGCAATTAACAGTTTGTTGTAGGTATGGGGGTCTAACGCCTCTTCTTTGTTTAAAGCTTTTTTCAGAGTAGAAACACTTCTAGCTGTTACTTTCTTAAGATATTTGACTAAACTATCTTCTTCTTGAACGGGTCGCTCATGGGGGAAACCCCCAAGACCGCGCCCGTCCGCTCCCTCTGCATATTTAGCCTCCAATTCGGTTAAATCTATCTCTGGCTCTTTATTTTTAGTTCCTGCTATACCCAATACTGCTTTATGCGATCGAACCGCAGTATGATCTAACAAACCTTCGTAAATATGCCCGATTTGTTCCACATCCAAACCTTTAAAAGAAAGACGACGGGGTTCGCTTTTTCCGCCTGGTAATTTGTCCTGTAATATTTGTAAGGCTTCTAGTAGATGTAAAACCGTACGATTATCTACCTGCAAAGGTCGATCGTCCCCTTCTAAAAAGGGAAACCGTTTAGGGTCAAATAAATTCCCACCATAGGCAGGTAATTGTATTAAATGATGGTCGATGCCTCCGTGTACCCCCCGAAACAAAGCCAGCAAACGACACCAGGCATCATAACGACGCTCTAAAATCTCTTCTCCATAACTGTCTGCTTGGGTTCTCAACTCTTCCCGAATAGTAGAAACTGCATAGGACTTATCGTAAAGACTGTTGCCAGCCAGCAATAAACCCTTTTCCTCCGCACAAAAGAGAAACACCAACCGCATCATTACCACTAATGCCGATTCGTATAACTCCTCTTCCGAAACATCTTTCAGCAAACCTCTGTCTTGGTCTAACTTATCGATCTTCTGGACTAAAACCTCAACTGCTTTAAGAACCTGTTTCCCTAACTGGTCTGTTATCTCTTTTTGAGAATCCTTACTGTTTTGAAATAACGCCGTGAGAGTCTCTTCTGCTTCTACGGCAAAAAACCGCCTCACCCCCAATAAAGAACGAAACGCCCTGAGAGTAACTTTTTCCTCTATCCAGAGGTGACTATACCAAGAAATAAAACTACTGCTTTGGGCTTGGGGTGCATAAACTAACATCCACTGTTCCCCATTCGTCACCAAACCCAAACTAATATTTGTCCCCCGCAAAAGTTCCAGCATCCGTGTGGCAGGGGAAGCCGTCCAACGGAACTTTTTATAAGACTTTTCTAAACCCTGGTCAAAAGGAACAATTTTTATCAGCATTTGCGGTTTACTCGTATCTGGCTCGACTAAAACCACATCGGGAGTCAAACTTTCCCCATACTGCGCCACCTTCACCGTCAGACTGGGAGCAATCTGTTGTCGCGAGTGCAGCAATTCCGTCGGCAACTCCAAAGTATTTTGTAAGACCCAATCAATCCAAGCGCGATGAATTTCTGAATTAAATTTTTCAAATTCCCACTCATCATAAGCAATCTTGAGCAAATTAAAATGTTCTGGTTCGTCGGCATCCAACCCTTGAGGAAAAACTTTTAATAACTCTTCGATGCTCAAAAAAGCACCCTGGGCTTCAACTAAAGAAAGCCACTCAGCGTGATGACGGGGGACAGACATATATAGAAATATTTTGTTAAAGAACTTTTTATATCCTTAGAGTTCCCTTAACAGTCCCTTGAGTCAACATTTTCGCCCAAATATTCTATTTAAAGCGTATTTTTGCGCATTTAAAACCTAAATAGTTATAATTACTGTCAGTTAATCTACCAATGACTACTAATCAATTTCTCAAGCATATTTCTGGGGAATCAAGAAAGCGATCGCCAGAGGAAACAGTCGGGAACTCAAATTAGCAAAGCGGTCTTTAATTAACTTGGTTTCCTGTTCGATTTCCTGGGGAATATCTTCTAATCTGGCTTTGAGACTATTACGATTGCTTTCTAGCTGCTGTTGTTCGGCATCGTTAAATAAATCCAGTTTTAACTGGAGAGGTTTGGCAAACTCAGCCAATTCCTGTTCGATACTGCGCTGTAATTCGGTGAGGATGGCAGTAAGGTCTGCGACTTCTTTATCGCATCTTCTCTGTAGAGATTTTTCTGAAGCTTGGGTACGTTCTTCTGCTCGTTTTTCTAAACTGTTGAGCAAGGATTCATTATAGCTATCCCACAGCTTAACCAAACTCTCTTTGGTTGAATCTTTTATTTCACCACTATAAGCAGCAGCTAAAGCTTCGCGGATTTTCAGCACATTGAGCCGACTAAAACGACCTTCTTTGATAATGCCCCCTGCGGTAATCACCTCTTCGTACAGTTTTTGACTGTCGTTACCCAAAATCAATAGTCTGCCATAAGCTATAACTGAGGGGAATTCCAGAACACTATTGGGAACGATTTTAGCTGTAACCCTGTGAAGATTTTTCTGACTGCCCCGCGACCAAACCTCAGCCCGAAGTAAACGCAGGCACATCTGCACCAAAGGATGATTGAGATGAATCAACACCAAATCTTCTCGCCCTCTAGTTAAATCGGGATTAAAAGTTACCGCCCGAATCTCTCCTGTATGGGGATCTGGCAAACCTTGAGTACAGTTAACCCAACTTCCTTTAAAAGCAGGTAGATGATAAACTCCTTCTTGGTCGGAAACGGGCTGGAGGGGTTGCTGCTCGGCTAACTCCAAGCCAATTTTCACGACGGTTTCGATATTTTGAGGTTCGAGTCTTAAGGTGGTGCGGGTTTCATCTAAATGTTCTTTGAGTTGGGCAATGCGATCGTTGATCTGACGCTCAAACTTGAACATCTTCCGCACAGCCACACCCTGTTCTTCTGCCTGTTCGGTATCTAAAATAGTCCGCTTGCCTAACATAGCTTCTTCAACTTGACCCGCAATGACAGAACCAACTTTGCCTAAATCCTCCCGAATGTTATTTACCTTGAGGGCAGCCCGCATCAAAAATTCTAAATCCCCGTCTAATTCACCTGGGCTTACTCCTTGGGTACTAGTTTGAGCATAGTTTTTTCCCACAAAATGATAGATCTTAACTGCCTGAGCTTTTTGTCCGTGGCGATCGATTCTTCCGTTACGCTGCTCCATCCGATTGGGATTCCAGGGAATTTCGTAGTGAATTAAGTTAGAACAGTAATTTTGTAAATCCAAACCTTCTGAGGCTGCATCGGTAGCTAAGAGGATACGAACGTTTGATACTTCAGGATTAGCTTGAAAAGCTGCTTTAACTTTTTCCCTTTCATCGGGATTAATCCCCCCGTACATGGTCATCAGGCGATTATCTTTAGCAAAACCGCGATTAGCTAGAAGATCGTAGAGCCACTTTTGAGTAGCGCGATACTCGGTAAAAATAATTACCCTTTGATTCGACCATTTGCCTTCGGGTCGAATTACTTCCTCTAGCCAGGCTAATAACTGCTGAGCTTTAGAATCAGGATTTCTCTCAGCAGAAACTGCCCAATCCAGCATTTGCTCTAAAAGCTGTCTTTCCTCTGAATTTAATTCGGAAAATAAACGGGTAGTAAGATCTAGTGCGCTATCGGTAGATTCTTCATAAGCCACATCGTCGGCAAAATCTTCCTCTAAACCCGCAAGCTGACGGCGTAAAATTCCTAAATTGGATTTTTGCAGGCTCTTGTATGATTTTCTACGTTTGGACTCGATAGATTGCTGATGTTGTTCTAAAGTAGTCAAAAAAGCAGCAGGAGAAGAAAACAGCCTTTTTTTCAACAGCTTTAAGACAAATTCAGTGGAATAGAGTTCGACGTTATCTCGTGCATTTTTGCGTCTCAGTTGAGTGTATTCCCCCAACATCCGATTTACTGCTTTTTCTTCTGGGGTATAATCAACGGCGATCGCTTCTAGCTGCCGTTTGGGAAAACGAGGTGTTCCATCCCATTTAGGCGGTAATTCCCTTTTGAGACGGCGCACCATCACCACTTCTAGTTGAGAACGATCTGGTGTTACTCCCCTGGCAAATCTTTGAGAGTCGAGTAACTCTAGTAGTGCGGTAAAACTCTCTGGATAACCGTTGTGGGGAGTAGCAGTCAAAAACATTTTATGTTCAAAATGCGGAGCTATTAACCTAATAGCTGCCGTCCTTTGGGAGTCTATAGCATAGTTACCACTGCCCGACGGGGCAACGTTATGAGCTTCATCCACAATCAAAAGATCGAAGCGACGGGGATAAATCGATTCTCCTTCCTTCGGTAACACTTCTCTCATCAATCTTAACGGGCGATCGCGCTTGAGAAAATCAATGGAAGTAATCAAGCGTGGATAGTGAGTCCAAGGATTGACATGAATTCCCCTGTTTCTTCTTAACTGCTTCATCAACTCACTACTGACAATGCGAAAATCTAAACCAAATTTATCTCGCATTTGTTGTTGCCACTGTACCTGTAACGAAGAAGGACAAACCACTAAAATCTTTTGTACTCGCTGCCTAAGAATCATCTCTTGGGCAACTAAACCAGTTTCGATGGTTTTACCTAAGCCAACATCATCAGCGATTAAAAGACTGACACGAGGCATCTGAATCGCTCTGACCACTGGGTCTAACTGATAATCTTCGAGATCGATGCCACTGCGGAAAGGAGACTGAACATTTCTGACATCTGCCGAAGAAACCGCACCCCAACGTACTGCATCTAAAAAAGCATCCAGGCGATCTGCTGAGTCAAAATCTTCGGGAAAGGGCAATTCCCTCGTTTCATAGGTAGCAGCATCTATTTCCAATTCCCAAATAACTTCTAACTCCGAACCCAGATCATCATCTTCTACCGATTTCAGCTTGACCAAATGATGTTGAGCAGTTTGCCGACTTTGCACAATATTAACCAAACTGGTTGAGGTACATACATCCGTAACGCAGAAACGACGACCTCTTATAGTAACTAATTGACCAGATTCGGGGATTGTTTTAATTGGAGAGGACAGGGTAGACGAGGCTTCCTCGCCTACGTGCTTCCCGAAGGGCAACCTTTGGTCGGATATCTGTTTAGCAAGAGACATATAGTGGGAACTAAAAATAAATCACTTCATCCTTAGCATTCCCTTTTTGACTATTGAAAAACTTATCTATGAACAATAACTTGTCGATTCTTGCTGTCTTATCTGACGTACCTATTGACTACTATCTTTCATGTATTCTCGATCTTTCCACATAGCTACAAAAGGTTTATTTTGGAAACTAGATCGATTTTATTGTCATTTTTTTTGAGATGATTGAGAAAAAACAAAGAAACAATATTGGTATCAAGTAAACAACGTTTCATCAGAGAATCTTCTTGATGAAGAAGTTTAGCGACGCTCTTCTACTTCTTCGTAAAAATTTTTGAAATCTTCTTCAGATAAATCTGACCAACTACCTGCAAACTGCATAATTTCATCGAGCTTATGCTCTGGCTGATTTAAACCCATTCTAAATGTATAAATTAAATCATATAGTTCTTGGTGTCTATCTTCTGGAATTAAACTAATTTCTTTTATTAGCCGATTCTGAGAAATCTTATTATCCATTTGCTTTGCTTTCTCAATCTATTTACATAATACGCTTAATTCATATTCAGTTTATTGTGAAGAATTACTGGTAGAAATTATCATAAATAGCTCGGTTACTTCTAAACTCGCGTAATTCTTATAATTTTTTTTTAGCTTTGTAAGCCTTGTTGGTAGAACTACGATCATCTTCCTTTCTGCCCAAATTGGTGTAAAGATGGTGTAATGTAATATTGAATTACCTGAAAGTACTGTGGTTGAGGAATTCTTTTGAGGACTGAAAATCCTCGTGTCGGCGGTTCAAATCCGCCTCCTGGCATCGGTTACTGTACATTCATAAATTAACTGTCGTCGTTAACAAATTGATGTCGTGATTAACATATTAGCGTCGTTAATTCACAAGATGCTGTCGCAAAGAAATGCAGCAAATCATTCACACAATAATTGTCGCAGTTATACTCTTAAAATAACTATATAGATATCATATAAGTTGTCGTACAATTTTAGGGTTATAGAAATTAGATAGCTGTAAAGTTTGTGAGTATGAATATTTGATGCTCAATAAAGCGAAATAAATCTAATATGTTTTCCCATCAAAATTATAACTAGGTGAAGCGATAAGCGAAAATCTAACCCGATATGATGATTATCGCTTGTACAATACTGTATACAACTCTTGTAGATTGAAATGAAATCGCCTGAAAATTTTATCTCTTACGACTTGGCAAAATTCAGTGATCGATAACGAAAAATTAGGCTTTCAGAGATCTTAGATGATGCTCAAACGACCATTTTCCATTGTCCAAGAGTCAAAATTGCCAAGTCGTGTATCTCTTCAAAAGTTCACATACATTGTGTGAACTGGTACTTTTCCATGTACTCGATTTATACCAACTTGCGATAGCTAAACTACAAAAAGAGATGAATCAAATAGGTTTTCAGTCCTCTGCTCCTTTCAATCCTTCCTAATTTAAAATCTTTTCGCTTCAGTCTTAAAGCAACATCGTTGAATACTTTTTTTATTTTTCTCAATATCAGGCTTTCAAGCCTTCCCACTTCGGGAAGGTCAAAGCAACGCGCACCTCACAAGCGAGAAAGATTGTTTGTCCTTGCCCTTTCAAACCCTCCCACTTCGGGAAGGTCAAAGCAACCCAGCAGCAGCCAGGATAACCTCGTCTACAATTAAAGCTTTCAAACCCTCCCACTTCGGGAAGGTCAAAGCAACCAATAGGAGCTATTTTCCCTTTGTTTTCAAAAACATCTTTCAAACCCTCCCACTTCGGGAAGGTCAAAGCAACTCTATGAGTCTGCTGGAGTAGCCGATCCAGAAAACTTTCAAACCCTCCCACTTCGGGAAGGTCAAAGCAACGAACATGCAAACTCTCAATCCTTGGATGTCAGAAATCTTTCAAACCCTCCCACTTCGGGAAGGTCAAAGCAACCTCCATAGCCTCCGTGAGCCTGGTAAATATAGCTAAAAGCCTTTCAAACCCTCCCACTTCGGGAAGGTCAAAGCAACTCTACCCGCTGAATCTCTTGCCTATCAGTACTTTCGATTCAAATTCTGCTAAGGGTAAAATATTTCCAATTTTACGAACAAAAAATACTGGCAGAATAAAGGTTTAATTTAGTTTCTTGAGTCTCAAACCTTTGAATGACAAGAGATTAAGATATCTGTCGAACCTCCCAGGAATTTTGCCCGCGCTTAGGTTCAACAAAAAAAATAATTTGGGAAGGATTCCTCCGATGAAGGAGGTGATTCAGTAACTACCACTCCAGTAATCTGTATCCCAATCTAGGGACTAGTCTCAAGCTGTTCCTCATCTTTAAGACTTACTTCTTATTGCTGGGAGCGCACCTGACCGTTAATATAGAGTTACGAGATCTAAATTAAGGTACTTTCCTATCTACATTAGCAAGGGCTAGAGATAGCAGCCTCAGAAGCGGGTACTTACCAGGGTCAGAAAGAAAAATTGTCTTCCGACAATCAAACTAACCCTATTTTTTGACGGTGCAGAGGACTCATTCACAAGCCATGAACCGCTACGCTGTTTGTTATTCATATTCTATTGTCAAGGTTCGATTGAAAACATTAATTCTTATTTAGACGGCTTTATCCAGCCGACTATTGTAAGCAGCGATCACAATATTCTTAGCTTGCTCTTGATTGCTACCGCCCAAAGGTTGTCGTGTCTTTTCGATAGAAATTCCAACAATATTGGCTTTTTGACCGATAAAGTCCGTTAAGCGACCATAGCTCCAATTATGAACATTAACTCGATATTGTTTGGCGTACTTTTTTTGACCTTCTTTGTATCCTTTAATTTTTCTTTCTGCTTTGGCTCGAACTTCACTGCTAGTAATTTCCCTAATCTGCTTAACTTCAGGGAGAACAATACTACTAACATGAAAAGAACGAGCTAGTTCAATAATGGCATCGGCAAATAAGCTATCTATGTGTTTACCTAAATTAGATTCTCCAAAGTTATTGGATGCATTTTTTTTCTGGGCTTTGTGCCGTTTAATTAATAGTCTGAGCTTTTCCTGTTTTTGACGATTTAACAGTTTACAATTCTTACCTAATAATTGCTTGGCACTGCGATAAGTTAAAACTCGACCGCTTACTACATCAACTACTGCTGCTGTAACAGGTTTTTCTAGACCTAAAGATACTCCAAGGATAATTGATGGATTGCCTTTGTATAAATCTCTATGAGGTCGTTGGGGGAGATTTTTTAAGTTGGCTAATTGAGTCTGCTTTCTTTTAATGTGTTTTTGTTGTTCCAGATCGAGATTACCCTTTTCTTCAGTTTGTGCGATCGAATTATTGGATTTAGCAGTCTTTTGTTCTGCTACGAATTCCGTTCCTTCTTGTGTCCATAGTCTTGTATCTACGGAACACTGGAGATAAAGTTTGTGGTAATTCCAGGGCTGCTCTTGTCGCAGTCGTCTTGTTAACTGTCTATAACATTCAAGCAGAGCTATTGCTAATTTGTAGTCTTTGTTAAGAATGAGCAAGAAAAAAGCACGAGCGATCGTCTTTTTCCGTTTATCTGTTTTTTGCCGTTTCTCTCTCCATAAAATTCTTCCTGACCTCAAGCCAAACAGTGCGCTAGATATTTCGCTTTCTCTAAGTCCCTTTTTTTTGTCTTGTTTACTATTCTCTTTGAGTTGTTGGTCTTCTAAGAAACGTCGAAACCAATCAAGTTGTCTTGTGTCGCAACGAATCTCAAACTTATGATCGCCCAAGCCATTAAATTTGACGAATAAGTTTCTTTCCTCATTTTCAAGCCAAGTTAAATCTGTATTGCTTTCATAAGCTACGGGGTAAGGAACAGTCGCAGATTTTCTGGACAAATTATCTTGTAATAACCGAGCTTCTGTATTGTCTTCAGGTGCGTAATTATCTTCAATTGCTTCTAAAGCCCGAGCGCAAAATTCATGTTGTAAATCTCTTCCAGATGGAAGGCGACTTCTTAATTGCTTTTCGAGGTCTTCAATTTCAATTTCTTTTGTACGTCTGCGTAGGGCATATTCCTCTGGATCTTCTTCATCTTCGTTATTCTCATCAATTTGACAGCCATTTTTGAGAAGATACACAATGGCGCATTTGGTCTTACAATCAGTAGTATTATGGTATCTGTCAAATAAGGAATTGAAGATAGTAGAACTTTTTTTCTTTGATTTAGTTTTTTTCTGTTTTTTCTGTTTCTTTTTTTGATTTACCTTCTGGTTATATAATTGCTGCTCCACTCTTTGGAGTATTTCAACTGCTAGAAGTCTTATTTCTGTGAGATCTTTGCCAGACTCTGTTTCTAATTCGCGATCGCTTTTTAACATTGCCAACCAGCGTTGTTTTCCTTCAATTCTCTGACGCAATTTTTTCTGAACTTTCAGCCAGGATTTGAACATATAGTGAACTAGGGCGATCGCAGAAGAGTAAAATCGTCCTGGTTGATTGGCAAAGGGTTCTTTTTCTCTAAGAGGGGCGCATAGCTCTCTAATCGGTTTTTGAGGTAAAGTCCCATTTTCAAACCATTCTTCAAAATCTGGATGATTGGGTACTTGCGCTAATAACTCATTAATCAAAGGCGTATTTTTTAGAGTCATTAACTCCCAAAGGTATTTTAATGACTCTGATTTAGCTGTTATTCGGCATTCGATGGTTTTGATACTCATGATTTTTTTTGAAAATAAAATCACAATATCACAATATTAGCATAAAATAAGTAACTAATTAGTTGCTATTAGTAACTGATTAGTTGTAGTTCGCCAAATTAAAGAGGCTTAAAGGTAAGATACTAGAGATATTCGTATAATGTATTTCAGTGAGCAAAAGGGTCTATTTAACTCTGGCAGATAGGGTATATGATGCATTGGAACGTTGGGCTGACGATCAAGGTCGTCCAGTGGCTAATTTGGCTGCTTACTTGGTAGAAAAAGCGATCGAACAAGCAGAAGCAGAGAACAAAATTCCACCATCTTCACCCAAAAAAGATAAATAATTAAAATTTTAGTTATTAGTTAAGGATAGACAGGCGCAAATGGATAATAATCTGTCTAATTGGATTAGAGTTTCGGAATCACGTTTTCCTTGGGAAAGGGAAGCTTTAGAGTTTATACGTCAACAATTTCCTTCTCACTCACCTTATCTCGCTTGGTCAAACTTTGAGTTTATTGCCAATGATGGCAGCATTAATGAAGTTGATTTATTAGTTTTTACTCCCCAAGGTTTTTTTCTAATTGAAATTAAAAGTCGTCCTGGCAGACTCACAGGGGATGCAGGAACATGGACATGGAGAACTAGTGATAATAAGGTATTAACTACAGATAATCCTCTGATTGCTACCAATAACAAAGCTAAAAAATTGAAATCGCTTTTAGAGGCACAAAAAGCCTGTCGCAAAAAAGAAAGGTTACCTTTCATCGAAGCTTTGATTTTTTGTTCTGCTCCTGATTTGCAGGTGGATTTATCGGGAACAGCTAGTTATCGGATTTGTTCCCGTTCAGGTATTATGGCAGCAATTACTAGACGGGAATGTCCAGGGTTAAGACCGCAACCTATAGGGAATCACAATCGCCCAATGGTGAAAATGATTAGCCAAGCTATGGAACAAGCGGGAATTAGACAATCTCAAAGTTATCGCAGAGTTAGTGACTATAAGCTAGAGAATTTAATTGAAGAGGGAATAAATTATCAAGACTGGTCAGCAAGTCATGTCAAAATATCTAAAATCAGAAGAAGAATAAGACTTTACTTACTAGATAAAAAAACTACCAGTGCCGAGCGTTCTATGCTTGAGCGGGCTGCAAAACGAGAATTTCAGCTAATAGAAACTTTAGATCATCCCAGTATTTTGCGTACTTACGGTTATACAGAGTATGAACTGGGACCTGCGGTAATTTTGGAACACGATCCTCACTATCTTCGTTTAGATCATTATTTGGCTCAAGCAAAAGATACCTTAAATGTGGGACTCCGCATCGATCTTATGCGCCAAATCACCGAAGCTATCTGTTTTGCTCACCAAAACAAGGTTGTACATCGAGGATTGTGTCCTCAGAGCATTTTAGTTAATGCTTCTAATATAAACCATCCTAAAATCAAAATTTTTAACTGGCAAATTGCCCATCAATCCCTTACAACTGCTTCTACTTCTATTACCTCTAATATTGATAATTTAGTTGACGATGTTAGTACTGCTTATATTGCACCAGAAGCTCTTGCTAATGAGGCTATTGTGGGGGAGTATCTTGATGTTTTTTCCTTGGGGGCGATCGCGTTTTATCTTTTTTCGGGTCAACCGCCTGCCAGCAATGGATTAGAGTTAAGTCAAAAACTTCGTACAACTAAAGGACTACAAATTAGTTCTGTGCTTAATGGCGCACCAGAGAGCTTACAAGAATTAATTCAATATAGTACTCATCCTGAAATCATTAATCGGATTGAAGTTGCTAGGGATTTTTTAAGTTATTTAGACGAAGTTGAAGCAGAGTTAACCACTCCAGAAGGGATTTTTGTAGAAGATCCAACCCTCGCCCAACAGGAAGATATATTACCTGGAAATTTCAGAGTAATTAAGCGTTTGGGGCAAGGTTCTTCTTCTGTAGTATTTTTGGTAGAAAGAGATGGAAAAGAATATGTTTTAAAGGTAGCTAATGATTCGGAACACAATCAAAGATTGCAAGATGAGCTAGAAGTATTACAAAAGTTACGTCATCCTAATATAGTAGAATCCTACGAATCGAAATCGATTAACAACCATTTTACAATCTTATTACGACCAGTATTTGTAAACAAAGAAAAGAGAAAAGTAGAGACTTTAGCTCAAAGACTTCGCAAGGAAGGTCGTTTACACATCGATCTGTTACAAAGATTTGGAGAGGATTTACTTGATGTAGTTAAACACTTAGAAGAACAAGGTATTGCTCATCGAGATATTAAACCAGATAATATTGCCATTGGACAAATTGGACAAATAGATCGACTTCATTTGGTTTTGTTTGATTTTTCCTTGTCCCGTACTCCTACGGATAATGTTCGTGCAGGAACAAAAGGCTATCTCGATCCCTTACTAACTTTACGGAATCCTCCTGTTTGGGATTTAGATGCCGAACGCTATGCTGCTGCGGTTACTCTCTATGAGATGGCTACAGGTACTTTACCTGTTTGGGGAGATGGCATTACAGAACCTTCCTTTTTAGATAATAGTTGTGAGATTTCTTTAGAACCAGAATTATTTGATGCAAGTCTGCGAGATGATTTAACCTCATTCTTTAGTCAATCTTTTCGACGCGATCCCAATCAGCGATTTGATAATGGAGAAGAGATGCTGCGGGTATGGCGCAATTGTTTTGAGGATATCGAAGAACCTGGAACATTATCCGATCGAGAGAATGAGTCAGAATTAAGAGAATTATTGGCTCATGCTACTGTTAAAACTGCGATCGCGGAATTGGGTTTGGGAACAAGGGCGATTAATGCTTTAGACCGTAATAATATTCTGACTGTTTCTGACCTACTTAGTACTCCTAGAAGTAAATTAAATCGCTTACGAGGTGTAGGAAACTCTACCAGGAGAGAAATTGCCCTGGCATTTAAAATTCTTACTGAATCACTCCAAGATTCCTTGGAGTGGGAGTTAACTTCTGAGGAAGATAATTCATTAATAGTAAATGTCGATCTTAATAAGTTGAGTATCGATCTGCTATTTCAGAAAATTACCCGTAGTTTTACTAAAGAAGAAGCAGATGTACAAAATATCATTAATAGTTTTCTGGGATTAAATGCAATCAGAGATAGCAGTGAGGACAATATCTTTCCCAGTCAATCCGAACTGATAGATTGTTTGGATTTTTCTCGTGATTTAATTATCCAGTCCATCACCAAATATCAAAAACGTTGGTCAGAACCCGCTATTACTAAACTGCGGGAAACTTTAGCGGAAATACTGCAAGCAGCAGAAGGTGTAATGTCCTTGACAGAATTAACAGATGCTATACTTCTGGCTCGTGGTTCGGTTCAAGATGAACCCAAGCGATCGCAATTTGCCCAAGCAGTATTACGAGTTGGGGTAGAAGTAGAGAGTACTTTAAAAAATCCTCGGTTTTTAGTCTATCGCAAGGAACAGGGTCACTCGTTCCCTGGCTTGAAAAGCCAGGGCTTGCGAGTGACCGCCTTCCGCGGTATCTTAATCGCTTCTACTTCAGAACTTGCCCACTATGGTTATCAGCTTGGGGAAGTAGCAGATAAACTTGCTGCGAGCGATCCTCTCTTATCTCCAGCTAAAGCTATTCAACAACTACGAGACATACCAACTAACATCGAAACTTTATCTGATACAAGGTTGCTTAGATTAGCAGCAGCAGCTTCGACTCATGCAGCCATTTCCAGTCGCCAAGAACTTTATCCTCGGAATATGGATGGGAGTAGGGCTTTAAAACTCTCCCAAGGGGCATTATTTGGGGTTCATAATTTAACCATAGAACAAATACGCGATCGCGTTAGAAGTCGTTATCCTGAAGCTGCACCCTTACCGAGTCGCCCCTTACTCGATCGTCTCTTACAAGAAGCCAACCTCGATTTAACATGGGACAATGGCAGCAAAAGTTATGTCAATTCACTACAAATTAAGCCACTCATTACCAGTAGTACTTCTCTAGCTCGTCTAGCTATTGGTTCAAATGGTGCGGAAACAGCTATAATCGCGCCTGAAATTGCTGATGCTAGGCAATTTGAAGAAAAACTGCAACGAGGGTTAACCAGAGGCTCATTTTTCGCTCTTATGGTCAATCCTCGCTATTATCAACGGGCATATCAAGAATTATCCGCTCGCTTTGATATCGAACTTGTAGATTTTGAAGGTTTATTTATTGATGCTTTACGTCAAGTTGCCCAGAAAGCGAATGTAAATTGGGATTTGGTACTCCAAACCGATGCTAGACCCCATCAAGGAGACTGGGATAAATTGATGCTTTTAGTCAATAGAACTATGCCTTTAGTAGAAGCACAACTCACAGCGATTAATAAAACTATACTGCTGATTTATCCTGGTTTGTTAGCTCGTTATAATCAGATGACCCTTCTAGAACGTTTGCGAGACAAAATCGGACATCCAGATGGTATTACTGGTTTATGGATATTAATTCCAGGGGAAAGAGAAGCTGCAATTGAGCGTCAAGCAGTACCTCTTTTAAGTCCAGGACAACGTTCCATAATTCCAGAAAGTTGGTTGTGTAGTCAATATGTAGAGAGGTAGGGAGATGGGGAGATTAATATGCAGCATATTTAGAGTGATTTGATATAACTTAATATTTAAAGTTGTTGACGCGCTTTTTCTCTTAATACATCATCCATCCAGGCATTAATACTTTTATTTGCCTTTTTTGCAGCTAAATAAATTTGACGGTGATTTTCAGGAGTAGTTCTGAAAGGTAACTTCCCCGAAAAAGGTTTATCTGGTTCTTCTCCTAATTCCTCACACCATGATAAATAATCATCAACTGAATTATGAAACTCTCGTTCTAATTCCTTAACAGTACTACCTTGAAATGTAATCTTATCTTTGATATCTAATACCTTGCCAAATAAAATTCCTGCTGTTTCGTCGATTTCAATTTGAGCAGTATAGCCTTTATATTTCATGGTTAATCTTAAATATTAATAATCGTTTGGTTCTATGTCAGCATTTTGCAAAAATTCCTTCACAGCTTTAACTGCGCCTTTGTTAGTTTCCTTTTCAGGATGAGGCTCATGGAATACCGCTTTAACTCCATTAAGAGATACTCGAACTCTCGATCCTTTTCTCTGAGAAACCTTAGCACCAAGAGCTTTAAACAAACTTTCAATATCAGTCCATTTAATATTGGAAGGAACTGGAGAGGTAAATATAGCTTTTAAAGTCTGACGCTGTTTATTATTCATACCAGACTTTTAGTTTATTCATGTTTTGATAAGTTGAGAATACTTTTATAGGTACTTAGATATGATATCAAAATATGATATCGCCATGAAATATATCACAATATTCTCTGCATTATTTGTGTATTTCTATTTCGAGTTAAATCCGTTGTTTCTCCAATCCCCTAATTCCCCAATTCCCCAATTCCCCTACTTTTTCCGTTTCCTCGTTTTCTGCTTCGGTGGTTGCCAATTGAGAATATTTTCTGGGGTTTTGTCTAGTCTTCGCGCCTCTTCCTGAATAAATCCTGCAAAATAATCTCCCATTCTCAAATCATATTCAGGATCGATGTCATTATGCCACTGTTTGAGCCAGGGTAATAACTCTAATAGACATCCTAAGAGGGGTTGGAGGCGGAAATCTGCGCTTCCGCCGATTCTTTCTTGGATTTCCACGAAATAAGCACTAATAGATTGTGCTAGTTGTAAATGACTGTAACCTGCCCAAGCAATTACTAATGTGCCGTCTTCTCCTTCACAATGGGGAAAACTAACCCATCTTTCTTTTGGGACATCTAGTTTTCCTCGTAGTCGCCAATATTGTTTGAGGAAGTCTTTACTGGTGTATTTGGCAGGAACGGGAATTTTGCCGATTTCTTGGGTTTTAAGTTTTTCTGCTGCCAGAAAGTCTAGATAATTAGGATTGTCTTTGTCTAGTTTGGTGCGAGCGTCTATGGTATCTTCTAAACGTTGTAAATCCCATGTTTTTTCCCATTCTTGGCGTTTGCGGAGTCCAGAAGGTTTATATCGTAAAACGGGTAATAGAGGGACACTTTCTTTTTCCACTAATTCTTGAACTAATTTCTGTACATCAAAGGCATTATCTTGGCGGTAAAGTTCTCCTATTTCCATGAATTCAGGGTCTTTACGGGCAATATCAGCTAATTTGGCAATGGAGATGAGGGAAATATCTATTTTTGCTGTGGGGTTCCCTGTTTCATCCATCCTTCCATCAAAATCAAAGTAGCTTTCTAGCTTATTTAGTAGCCATGTCTCACAACCAGAAGCTAATTCATCAGTATTCTTAGTGTGATTGAATAGTCCTTGACGACCAATCCAACGGCGTTTGTAATGAGGGTCTTCAATGATTTTTAAGGATTTGGATTTTTTAATTGCAGAAATCCTTTTTTGCCAAATTGCTTGTAATTCCTCTGACCAATGACGGGGAACATCTGGAGGGACAGTAAAACCTTCCTGATTATGTTGTTTGATAATACAAAAAGGACGATCTCCAGCATCAATAATTTCATCCCATAACAATGATTCGGGACTTAAAAGAGATTCATCTGCTAATTCATATAAACAATAACAAACAAAATCTATTTCTTCCTGTAAAAAGATTAATTGTGAACGAATTTTAGTTCTTTGTTCTAAAAAATAATTCCAAAGTCTAGTTACTTTTTCTCCTGCTTTCAAACCTTTTTCAATAGCGTTTGATGCGCTTAATCCCCTCAATTCTTGAGCTAATTGTTCTATATTCCTAGTTAATTCAATTAAATGATGTCGAAGAGGGCTAGTTTGCCATTTTTGAGGTAAAGGTAATTTTTTTAATTGCGTTCCTGCAAATTCATAAGGTACTTTGGCAATTGTTTCTACTCTTACACCATCCCCGCCAGTTAGTTGTTTTTGTTGACTTACTTGTTTCATCCAAAAACAAGCTGTAGAACTATTTAATAAGCCAAGTAAGGCTAAATGATCGTCTTCCGTAGCATCCGCAGCAAGTTTTATTACTGGTGCTGATTGTTTAAATACTTTACCACCTCGATCTAAGACAAAATGGTTGTGAGATGCGACAAATGCAAACGTAATTGTTAATGGGGTATAAAGTTTATCCTTGTATAATTCTTGCCATTCATACCAAGTAAGACCTTTCTCTATCATTGGTGTACCAAATCTTTTTCTATGACTAATAGCTGCTCTAAATTGCCAAAAGAGATGTTCTGTATTTGGCAGCTTTTCCAGACTCAACAACTCAAAATTATCGTTGTAAAGCCATATAGCAGATGATGGAGAGTTAATTTGCCAATCTCGAATTACATCACCTTCTATTAGAAATCGAGTATTTTCAATACGTTGTCTTTTTAAATTAGAGAGAGGTTGCATAAATAGTTCATCCTCTCCAGTAACCGATGTAATTCCAATAGCTGTAGTAATCTGGGCGAGTTTTAAATTGTTATTTGAATCAATCCAAGTTTTCAAATTACTCGCACCACCACCACCAATAGACCAAGGATGTTTGTGAAATAATGCCCGATCTGAATTTGCTACACTGACAAAATCACTTTCAGAACCCTCTATATCCACCTGACTGACTATTGCAGTCCAGACTAAACCTTCCCTAGCATTATCTGGTGTCCTGGGTTCTCCTCTAATTCCCATTACAGTGCGGATGGTACTAGCTACAGGTTGGCGGTTACGTCCCAATAAAATTACTGTCGGTGTTCCGTGTCCAGGGATATATGCACCACTAGTATCTATTACATGGGTAAGATCGACCTTGGGAAAAAATTCCTCTATTAATTTCTTGCCAAACTCCCGTTTCATAAAGGAATTAGCAGTAATTTGTCCTGTAAAACCACTTGGTACAGCTAATTCAAAAATACGCTCCATAAATGGCACTGCTAGGGAATATTTCATGTGGCAAGCAGAATAGCGTTGGCGATAGGCTTGATTGAGTGCTTTATCTTTTGGGGTAATATAGGGAGGATTGGCAACTACAGCATGATAAGTTTTGGGTTCTAAGATTTGGGTTAAAGTTTGTCTATCTTCTACTTGAAAATAGTGATTATTTGGGTTTGGTTCTCCTAAATCTAAATCGAGTTGCATCCATGTCCCATGTAACAGGGAATCACCACAAGCCAGATTAATTTTAAAAGCAGGAGCATTTTTCAGCTTCTTGACTCCACATTCTTGCAATACTGCTAATAACAAACGAAAACGGGCAATAGCTACAGCATAAGGATTAATATCTACTCCATACACACTATTTAATGCCCTTTGTGCCAATTCTAGTATGGGTATAGCAGGTGCTTGTCTTTGCCACTTCTCTAAAATTCGATGCAACGAACCTAGTAAGAAATGACCGCTACCACAAGCAGGATCGATCATTCGCAAACCCTCTAACCCAAATTCCTCAATAGCTGGTTCTAGTGTTCGATCTAGGATAAATTCTTCAACAAAAATTGGAGTTTGTAAGAGAGCGTATCGCTTTTAAGTGGGGAATTGGGGAATTGGGGAATTGGGGAATTGGGGAATTGGGGAATTGGGGACTTAGTTTTTATGTTGTTTCAGTAACCATTTATCAACACTATTAGTCATAATGACAATTAATCCTAAAATATGATTGTATTGACCATAAAGTCTTCTGCCCGAATCTATGTCCAAATATTGGCATTTCACTGCAAACTTTAACCAAACCTGAGTTTCTGCTCCTTCTGCCTCAGCATCATTTAACCTAGATAAAAAAGAACCTTTATAGCGTCTTCTCCTCCATGCTTCGGCTAGATTGGCACATACAGAACGAGAAGAACGCCGAATTTGATCGATTAAAGAATATTTCTCCTCTTTGGGAAAAGATTTAGAAAGCTCAAATATCTCCATGGCAGCATCAAAAGCAATTTTATAAACTTCTAAATCTTCATGATTATTAATAAATTTTGAATTATTTGGCTGCACTTAAGCTTCCTCTATTTATCTGTTGTTTAAAAATTTTAGGAGCAAAACTAGAAAAATAGTGAACTAGGTTATTGAAGAAGAAATAGTTGAGTCTTTTTTGGGAAAGTCAACTTCCCTATTTCCCAAGTTCCCTATCTCCCCATTTCCCTATCTCTAATAAATACTTATGATAGAAATGAAATACTATCGTGCTTTTGTTTGATTTCCCATTATTCCATGACCCTAATCAAAGACTTAATTGAGATTCCCGAACAAGTCCAAAAAGGTGATTTTGTTCTCAAACTAACTGAAGGCGTAAACGATGCAGAGATTACCTTACGGGATTATGTGGTAACTCCTGAATTAAAGAATTGTTTTGATAATGGGTTGAACTTTATTAAAAGTGCCTTACAAGGCAATACCAGCAAAGCATCTTATCTCCACGGTAGTTTTGGTAGTGGGAAAAGCCATTTTATGGCGGTGTTACATTTAATTCTTCAGGGTAATCTGCAAGCTAGAGGAATTAAAGAACTCGCTCCTGTAATTAATAAACATAACTCTTGGATTACAGGTAAAAAATTTCTCCTCGTTCCCTATCATGCCATTGGGTCAAACAACATGGAATCCTGCATTTTAGGAGGATATGTAGATTTTGTCCGCAAAAATCATCCTGATGCCCCGATTCCTGGGGTATATTTAGCAGAAAGTTTATTTCAAGATGCAACTCCAAGCCACAATGGGAAATGAGGCTTTCTTTGCCAAATTAAATCAAGGAGTAAGTACGGAGAGTGGCTGGGGAGAATTAGAGACAAGTTGGGATGAGGAGAAATTTAAGAGGGCAATTCAAGCAGAACCTGGAACGGAAGAGCGATCGCAACTAATTAGTAAGCTGATAGAGAAGTTTTTTAATTCCTATAGCGATCATGCAAGTAACCAGGAAAATGCCTTTTTATCTTTAGATAAGGGTTTGTCTGTCCTATCTCAACACGCCCAAAAGCTCGGATATGACGCTTTAATTCTGTTTTTAGATGAATTAATCCTCTGGTTGGCTTCTCATGCTACCGATCTTAATTTTGTCCACCAGGAAGGACAAAAACTGGCAAAATTAGTAGAAGCTCAAAGCAGCGATCGCCCGATACCCATCATTAGCTTTGTGGCGCGTCAAAGGGATTTAAGCGAACTAATTGGAGATAACATACCAGGGGCAGAACGTTTGAACTTTAGTGATGCGCTCAAACATTGGGAAGGGCGTTTTCACCGCATTACTCTAGAAGATCGTAACCTTCCTGCGATCGCTGAAAAACGGATTCTCAAGTGCTACAGTTCAGCAGCCAGAGAAGAACTAGATATAGCCTTTGAAAAGACAAAAAATATTCGAGAAGGGGTAATGAATACCCTACTTACCAGAGAAGGCGATCGAGAGATGTTTCGCAAAGTGTATCCTTTTAGTTTGGCACTTATTCAAACCTTAATTGCCGTATCAAGTGTCTTACAGAGAGAAAGGACAGCATTAAAAGTGATGATGGAACTTTTAGTAGGACAGAGAGAATCTTTAACTGTAGGCGATATTATTCCTGTAGGGGATCTTTTTGATGCTGTTGCTCATGGGGAAGAAGCTTTTAGCCCAGAAATGGCAATTCACTTTGAAAATGCAAAAAAACTCTATCATCAGAAATTACTTCCCTTGTTAGAAAAACATCATGATGTCCGTTGGGAAGAGGTGCAACAACTATCCCCCACCGAGCCTAAATATATCTCATTTCGTAATGACGATCGCTTGATAAAAACCTTACTCCTATCTGCCCTTGTTCCCCAAGTAGAATCCCTACGAGAAATCAATGGAGAGCGTTTAGCAGCCTTGAATCATGGCACAATCAAAAGTCCCATTCCTGGGCGAGAAGGTAGTTTAGTATTACAAAAATGTAAACAATGGGCAGCAAGTGTAGGAGAAATACGCATTGGAGAAGAAACTAACCCGACAATTTCTCTACAATTATCTGGTGTTGACACTGATAGTATTCTCAAACAAGCAGAAAGGGAAGATAATCGAGGTAATCGTCTCCGTCTCCTTAGAGACATGCTTTATAAGCAACTTGAGATTAAAGGAGAAGACCAATTAGAACAATATCGGGAGTTTCCCTGGCGCAATACTAAACGCGCTTGTAATGTTTTATTAAGCAATATCCGCGAATTACCAGAAAATTCCCTAGAAAATATCGCTTCATCTTGGAAATTGGTAATTGATTATCCTTTCGACGAGCCAGAATATAGTCCTCGTGATGATTTAAGCAAAGTCCAAGCCTTTAAAATATCCCACGAACAGGGAGCAAAAACTATTTGCTGGCTGCCTTCTTTTTTTAGTACTGATGCAGAAAAAGATTTAGGAAAATTAGTGATTTTAGAGCATATTTTAACAGGAGAACGCTTCAATCAATATGCAAACCATTTATCCCCTCAAGATCGTCAAACTGCTAAATCCCTGTTAGAAAATCAGCGCAGTATTTTGCGTAATCGGGTTCAAAGTCATCTTGAAGCAGCTTATGGGCTAAATAATTCCAACTCTAATTCCTTAGACAATAGCCATGCTCTAGAATCTAAAGAACAGTTTATTTCCCTAAAACCTGGTTTTGAACTACAACCACCCGTAGCAGCTAATTTACTGGGAGCAATGGATAATATTCTCGAACAAGCCTTAACCGAAGAATTTCCTGCTGCACCTGAGTTTGGCACAGAGATTAAAGCTAGTAATCTAGAAAAAGTCTATCAAGTAGTAAGTGAAGCAGCCAAAACCCAAGATGGGAGAATAGAAGTAGCCAAAAATCTGCGATCTCTAGTACGTCAAATTGCCAATCCCTTACTATTGGGAGAAATGGGACAAGATGCTACTCATTTTGTTTTAGGACATCATTGGAAAAATCATTTTACTCGTAAAATTGCTGAGTCTGGAGATACTACCGTTAATAAATTATTAGATTGGTTAGATGAACCCAAAGCTATGGGATTACCAAAAGAAGCCCAAAATTTGGTTGTCTTAAGTTACGCAGAACAAACAAATCAAAGTTTCTATCTCCATGGTCGTCCTTATGAAGGAGTTAGTGTTAAGGAAATACATTCTCAATGTGAATTAAAGACACAAAAACTACCCGAAACAGAGCAATGGAAATTAGCCATAGCAAGAGCCAAGCAAATATTTAATATTGATGTTTCTTCCTTACTGAAACCAAATAACGTTGCCAATCTCGAAGACAAAATCAAAAATAAGACAGAGAGTTTGCGTGAAGATTGCAAACAATATACTAATAAACTCAAAGAAAAACTTGATGATTTAGGTATAGATCGCAATTGCGATCGTGTTCAGACCGCCACTGATGCTTTCAATTTAATACAGGCTATCTGTTCAGAATCATCAAATAATATAGTTGAAATTTTAGCTGAAGTTCAAATCAATACCAGCGAAACAGCGATAGAAGATTGTTTAAATAAAGCAAGTAAGCTCAAAACTAGCTTAGAACGAACTCAATGGGAAATCCTAGAATCTATCGATCGAAGAGACGATCTTAAAGTTGAAGCGAAAACAATCCAGCAGAGAATCCAAGAAGTTTTAACTTTAGATGACTATGTAATGCCTTTAGCTTCTACATTAAAAGAACTACAATCTCAAGCAATTCATCTGTTAACTCAACAACCACCTGAACCCAAACCTATCATTATCAATCCTCCAATAGTTAAACCAAAACCCAAAGCGAACAAAAAAATTATTCAGCAAGAATCAAAGGAAAATATTAGTTTACAAGATTTAGAAGTAGAAATTACTTCTTTGCGAAATAAACTCAAAAAAAATCAACAAATACGCTTCAATATTAGTTGGATTATCGAAGAAAATGAGCAGTAATGATAATGATTGCCACTGCACCCACCTTAAGCCAAATTAAAGCCCAAGTTACTGCCATCTGTCAGAAAGTTCCTAATGCCAAGATTATAGGGATTAAAACTAAAGGCAAATGGATTGGTGACAGCGATAATAAGAGCAATCCCATTGCTATAGAACAGTGTGATTCGCCCCTAGCGATACGGATTGCAATTCGCAATCATAATGAAGCAGATAAGATTAAAGTCATAATTACTAACCTTGAGGAATCAGAACTAGATCGAGATATTCTAGTTCGTTTAACCAAAAGAAGATTATTTCCTTTGGATAATTGGGAAATTGTCAAATCCTTATTTCAAGCACAAACCATAGATCCTCGATTGTTGGCTCATTCCTGGATAGCGGAAATGCTAATTGTAGAGATACCTGAGTCAGGATATACTCCCGTGACTAGCGGTTTTTTGGACGCAGAAATTGTTTGGTCAATCTTATTAGCTCAAGTTATTCAACTGAAGAGCGATCGTCCCGATCTAACTACGATTCTTCAATGGTCAACCAATTGCGAGCATATTGCCAAATTTCAGATAACAACTCCTCAATTCCGAGAAGCAGCAATTAATTGGCTGATACCTACTACTGGTGTAGCCGTCAAAACGATACTAGATTGTATTTTCTCCAATTCTTTTCCTGATGCTGTCCCTTTAGGACTGGCACTAAACGTCATCTTCCATCCAGATATCAAGAGTAAATTAGAGCGAGCCATAGGGAAACTGGAAGAACGCTATTTAGGAGGCAAATCTCCAGAATTAGCCATTGTTCAACAGTGGAGTAAAGCTGCGATAGAAGTGATACGATCTTCAACAATTGAAACAAAAGCCAAAAATCATATATTAGAACGTGCCGATCAAATTTTGGCTGAAGTTGGAGCAGAATCCTATACTCATTTAAGCTGTGTTTTACCCAGTGGCTTGAATCATCGATTAACTGAATTTAGTCAGTATCTAATTAAAACTACCAATAACCCAACTACTAAAAACTTAGAAAATCTGGTCGAAGCATATAACAAGATCAAAGAACATGACCTAGCCCAAGAAAATTCAGAAAACCGTTCCTTTGAGCGTGTTGATATGGCAATTAGGTTAGCCCAATATTTGGTACAACAAGCAACTGTTCAACCCTATCAACCCAAAACCTTAGAAGACTGCATCAACCACAATCTGCAACAAGGTAGTTTTCTAGACTGGGCACGTCTAGTTATTCGATCTGGCGATCGTATTCAGCAGATAAATGAAAGCTATAGTCTGCTTTTTGATAAAATTACTGATATCAGGGAAAAGCAAGCTTTAAAGTTTGCTGATTTTCTTCAAGATTGGACAGAATTTGGTTCTCACAATCGACAAGTTCTTCCCGTAGAGACAATTCTCGAATCCGTTGTTGCTCCATTGGCAAAGCATAGTCCATTGCTACTTATTGTTATGGACGGTATGAGTATGGCTGTTTGTCGCGAACTTTTGGCTAATATCGAAAAAGGATATGGTTGGATTCCTTTAGCCAAAAAAGAACATAAATCCTCATTGATGGCTGGATTAGCAGCTATTCCTTCAATAACAGAAGTTTCTCGTACTAGTTTACTCTCTGGTCAATTGCAATCTGGCAATCAAACCCACGAAAAGAGAGAATTTACTTCTTACCCAAAACTTTTGGCTTGCTGTAATAAAGATTTCCCCCCTATTTTATTTCATAAAGCATCATTACGCGATCAGGACAATACTGGATTAGCACAAAATGTAAGGCAAACGATATCTTCTAAACAAAATAAGATTGTTGGAGTTGTTATTAATGCTGTTGACGATCATTTGTACAAAGGTGAACAATTAGACATACGTTGGTCAGATAGTAAGATTAAAGTATTATCAACTCTACTTTGTGAAGCTAAACTATCCCAACGTTTAATAATTCTTCTGAGCGATCATGGACACATTGTTGAGCATCAAACTACTTACCAGAAATTTCCAGGTAATGAGCGATGGCGTTATCCCAAAGGCAAACCACAAAAAGGAGAAAAATTAATTAGTGGTAAAAGAGTTGTAATTCCTGACTCTAATTCCTTAATTGCGCCTTGGACTGAAAAAATGCGTTATTGTTATCGAAAAAATGGCTATCATGGTGGGCTAAATCCCCAAGAAATGATTATTCCTATTGCTATACTTTCTGCTAAAAACTCTTATCCCAAGGGTTGGGAAGAGGCTGTTATTGATACTCCTTCTTGGTGGGACAAGCCTCTAAAACAAAATGTAGCAAAGCAACCAATTGCGACATCAAATTTAACTTTTACTCAATCAACAGAATATAGCGAGTTTAGTCCATTGTTTCAGCTTCTGAAAGAACAACCTAACGTAATGGATGAAGGTGAAGTTTCACAATGGATTCAAGAGCTTTTAGACTCACGAATTTATAAATCTCAAAAACAACGCATGGGTCGTTTAGCTCCCCAAAATGACTTAGTTAAAGAGCTACTATTTGTCTTAGAACAAAATGACTGCAAGCTAAGTTTATCTCAACTAGCCAAATCTGTTAGTTATTCAGTTACACAAACAACTACTCTTCTGGACAAAATACAAAGAATACTCAACATTGACGGTTATGCTATTATCAATTGCAATACATTTTCTGACATAGTATGGCTCGATCAAAAATTGCTCTGTAAACAATTTAATATCGAAAACATTTAAAGATGTTTCTGATGTTTAGCCATTTTCTCGAACTGCAAACCACAATGCTGACATTCTCCTAATTCCCACTGTGATGGAATCAAAAAAGCAGTACCGCAGTTAATACACTTCGACAAAAAACGAACCTGATGGCGATCGCATCCTCTTTTGTCCTTAAACTGCCATTCAATTCGATGATGGGGTTCTTCTTGATAACAAGCAGCACATAACAAAGTAGGCTTACACTTCATTGTAGTTCCCTCTGGTGGAAACATTAGTCTCAAGCGATCGACATCTACCATCACTATTTCAGCCAAAGCTTCTAACTCTTGTTGAGTTGGAAAAGGATTGAAGTAAAACTTTTCCCATCTGGCCAAAACCGCACCCAAACCTACTACTTCTCCCAAACCACTAGCAGCAGAGAACCTATTACCTTTAGCTCGACGAAAACGACCCAAAAAATGACTAATACTTTCTCCTTCGAGTGGTTCAACTTTAGTTAGCCAATATGAACTATTATTATTTTCTTCTTGCATTAGACCATTTAGTTGAAGAAATCACTTGTTTTAAGATTTCGGGATCGACTTTTTGATGACCTTGACGTAAAGATCTAATGGCAGCTTTACGTAAGATCATATCTAACCTACCTACTAATTTTTTTGTAGCTGTTTTTAGAGTAGCGAAAGTCTTTCCCTTAGCTAGATTGGAGGGTTCTGGTAACTGTAAAACGTCTCTTTCCCAAATCGCTACCATTTGTTTAAATTCCTTATCATCAAGGCGATCTAGTTCATATTCTTCTAAGAAACGATTCTCAACTTGCTCGTCACGTTTAATTACTGCGTGCAAACGGTTTGTTGTGCCTACCAACAATACTGCTAAATTTAGCTCATCTTCATCGTAAACGTGCCTAAGATCGGAAAAAGTCTTTTGTTCGAGATGGTTAGCTTCGTCTACGATCAACATTTCGACTTGGTGAATTGCCAAAGCATCCAAAGTTCTTTCTCTCAGATCGGAAACATTTCCGTTGGTGGGCTTATTCAATGCCTTGAGAATTTTGATAAAAAATTCCCTAGAACCGCAACTTACAGGAATTTGAATATAAACCACGGGTTTTATTCTTTTACCTTTGCCAGACTTGAATTTGTTGTATCTTTCAGTAAAGGACTTACTAGCAACTGTTTTACCCGAACGAGAGTCACCCACCAAAAGCCCTGTACTTTTGGACATCAACAATTCATACATCCAGCTATGACAATTTTTAACTCGCTTTAATTCAAGATAGGGCTGACGACTTAAGCGTTCTATTTGCGCTTGAATTTCGGAAGAAGGTGGTTCAAAGTCACCAAATTGATTAGCAATAGTTTGAGTATTAGTCATTATTTCAGTTCATTTAGTCTTCTTCAAATAAATCGTCCATATACTGAACTTTTAATGGGGGTGGTAGTTCTAGTTCTTCATCGTTTACCTCCAAATCCGTTACTTCTGGCTTGGCTATGTCCAGTTTCTCAACTACAGATTTAACAGGGTTGACAGTCTCATGGGCAGTCTGACGGCGTTGTTGAAGATTATGAGAGACAGTTTCTTCTATAAATTCCTCCCGATCTAACATCGCTAAAATAGCTTGATTGTTAATTTCCTCACTTTCATCGCGAACAGCTTGCTTAATAGCTTGAAGATGCCTGAGAGATAACATTCGATCTTCGATTCCCTCTGCATGGGCATAATCGAGAAACTGTTCCGTAGAATCAGGAAGACGCTCGTAAACTAAGATTGTCGTAATGTCTTGAGGATCGTAGCGTATGGAGACAATTTCTCCAGCCATACTTTTCAAATGTTCTGACTTGTAGACTAAGCTCTCAAAATTAATCGTTCCATACTTTTGAACTTTACGCCTTTCCTGCTTCATTAAAGCGATATCTAATTCTCGTTCGTTGAAAAGATAGGGATCTAATAATAGCCCTGCCTCCCAACGCTGGATTCGACTTTGGTTTTTACTGCGGGCATCGGTTTTCTGATTGTATTCGTCAACTATGTAGCGTACTAAAATTTGTTCCAAGTCTTCTATTGTCAGCAGAGCATTTTTATCGACATCTTTAGGTCTTTTTTGAACATTTCTGCCTGTATATCCTGGCAATTCGCGCAAAACGCGATCGTTCAAACTACGAAAGAATCGCTCTACAATTCCACCATCTGAAGGTCTTCTTCTTAAAGCGCAGCTAAATTCTAGTTCTACAGCTACTTGTTCTGTAATGTGGATCGAGCGAAAGTCTTTTCCACCATCTGTATAAAAGTAATTGGGTTTGCCATAACTAGTCCACTCGTTTTTTAGTTGATACTCCGAACTATAGTGCTTGGGAAAGATAGCATGACGTAAAGCCAAAGCATCAATCTTGGAACTAGGCGC
Source organism: Xenococcaceae cyanobacterium (assembly GCA_051439545.1). GTDB lineage: Bacteria > Cyanobacteriota > Cyanobacteriia > Cyanobacteriales > Xenococcaceae > JASJDJ01. The sequence continues at coordinate 28,795 of JBFRWK010000300.1, forward strand.
ATCAAACCCTAAATAGAATCCCATCGGACAACGTGAATATGAATCGATGATAATTGTCAACCAAGGGCGATCTAATACTCCGTATTCATCTACCAATCTAACGTCCAACCTAGTATGGTCGCATTGCCAAACATCATTACTGCTCTCTACTTCTAGCTCTCTGCCATCGCGAGCCATATGAGTTAATCTAGAACCAGTATAGCCAGCACTACGAGCTTTAAGTTTTTTCTGTTTTTCTTCTATAAAGCGGTCTAGTATACGATATACAGTCTGATGCGAAGGATACTCTTTTTTCTTTAATCCTTGTTGTAAAGCTCGTCCTTTTACCTTGAGAAATACTTGATTGCGAGTGATTCTTTTGCCTTTTTTATTACCCTTCTTGTAAGTTTCGATAATAAAGCTTTCCGATCCAGTGCATCTTGATAGCGTCCTTCAACTATACTTTGCCTGAGATCGATTAATTCTTGAACCATAAGATTAAACCTGCTATTTTGATTAATTGTCGCTTCCCAAATTAAACAATTGCTGAAGGGATTTTTGGACAAGATCGCGATCGCCCGTTGCTAACTTACCAATTTTTTTAATTACTAAAGCATCATCTAAGGTAAATAACTTCATTCTGACAATTGATTTTGCCTTTAGTCCCGCACTTGGTAAATCTGTAATTGATATATCCAAAGCCCAAGGAGCATGAGAAGCAGTAGTAATCATTGCCATCACACTTTTCTTAGTCGATTTGTTAAACGTCGTAGCGTCGGAAATAACTAAAGCAGGACGTTTTTTAGTAGCGGAACTGTCAGTAAAAGGAAAAGGTACGACTACCACATCAAATTGCTTATAAGTCATTATAAGCTTCCTCATCAGCTTCCGAAGACCATTCGCTGAGAGTAGCGGACACTGACTCTAAGTATTCCCAATCTACAGAAGATAGTTTTTTCAAAACCACTTTTTCATCTTCTATTTCAAAGATAACGCGATCGCCTTTTTCAATTGCTAGTTTTTCTCTTACTGCTTGGGGAATAGTTGCTTGATACTTCTGAGTGACTTTGGAAGTTAATCTAGTTTTTTGGATCGCCATCACAAATTTTTGCTTACTAAATATCTAATTTAGTTATACCGTAATACCGTATTACCAAAAAATAAATTTAAAATGGTTTTTGACTGCGCTGTTTCAAATCTCTTAATTGTAGAATCTGTGATGGCAATATTATGCTTCCTCTTGTGGCAAAGTTATGATTCCAGTGACAATCTGCGTACAAAATCCAAGCGATCGAAGACTTTATTTTTCAAGAATTTTTTGACTTCTTTCCAAAATCTTTCAAGCGAGTAAAGGTGCTGCGGAAAGTAGCTTTTGAGTATAAGAATGAGTGGGTCGATCGAATACTTATTATTATCATTAGTTAGATTAAATTAGAATCGCATTTTTAAAACCTATGCTGCACAAATTAATTTAGAAGTTAAAAACTATAGCAGTTTTCATTTTAACGAGGTAGAGTAAAAACCCAGGTTTTTATTAATTGCTACTAACTACTAACTACTTGCTACTAACAACTAACAACTAACAACTAACAACTAACTAGTAAAGGTGCTGCGGAAAGTAGCTTTTGAGTGTAAGGATGAGTGGGTCGATCAAATATATTTTCAGTTGTATCGAGTTCGACTATTTTACCCGAATTCATGACAGCAATGCGATCGCAGAAAAACCTAGCTACCCACAAGTCGTGAGTAATAAATAAATAAGTTAATTTAAATTCTGCTTTTAGAGCTAACATTAATTCTAAGACTTGGGTTTGTACGGTCGCATCCAACATACTGACAGGTTCATCACAAATAACCAGTTTGGGGCGAGTAATTAAAGCCCTAGCAATGGCTACTCTTTGTTGTTGTCCTCCCGATAATTCTTTGGGATAACGACTATAGTAATCTCTTACTGGAGTTAAACCGACTTTTTCCAGCATGGTTTTTACTTCTTGTTTCGCCTCTGCTGGTTTGGCTAACTGATGAATTAATAAAGGATCGGCAATACTATCCCCAATAGTCATCAAAGGATTGAGACAGGCGTGGGGATCTTGGAAGATCATTTGTATTTGACGACGTAAAGTCCGCATTTGCGATCGATTGAGTTTTGTTAAGTCTTCCTCTAAAAATTCTACTGTTCCTGCGGTGGGTTGAATTAATTGTAAAATAGTGCGCGACAAAGTACTTTTACCACAACCAGATTCTCCGACTAAACCTAAAGTTTCTCCTGGGTAAAGAGAAAAGCTAATCTCATCGACAGCTTTAATAACTTTCTTTTCCTTGGAGAATAGTTGCTGAATAAAATTGCTTTCTAAAGTGAAATGTTGTTTTAAATTATTTACTTTTAAGATAGGTTGGGGAGTATTTGCTACTTTTTGTAACTTACTCTCTTTTGGTTTTTGAATTTGTAATGCTGCTTGCAGAAGCGACTGGGTATATTCATGTTGGGGATGATAGAGAATCGATTTAACATCGCCATACTCTACCATTTTGCCATCGTACATTACCGCCACGCGATCGCAATATTCCCCGATCATTGCCAGATCGTGGGAAACTAAGAGTAAACCCATTTCTCTTTCACTACACAGACGGGTTAACTCGGTTAAAATTTCTGCTGAAACAGTAACATCAAGACTTGTGGTCGGTTCGTCCGCTACAATTACTTTAGGATCGAGAAGTAAAGCAAGAGCGATCGCTACTCTTTGTCTCATGCCTCCACTAAATTCATGGGGATATTGTCCCCAACGGTTGGGGGGAATTCTGACAGATTCTAAAGCCTCGATCGCTTTTTGTTTTGCTTGCTGGTAAGATAGTTGTGGTTGATGTGCTTTAAGAGTTTCTACACAATGATCGCCAATAGTCATGAGAGGATCGAGGCGCGTCATGGGGTCTTGAAAGACTAAAGCGACTACTTCCCCCCGTAGCAAGCGTAATTCCGTCGGATTTAAATTAAAAACTGACTTTTCCTTATAGATTACTTCTCCTTCCGTTTGACTCCCAGTAGGCAATAACCGCATAATTGCCCTACCAATAGTTGATTTACCACATCCCGACTCCCCTACCAATCCCAGTTTTTCTCCAGGTTTAAGGGTAAAGGATACATCATTTACAGCCCAGGTAGTTTTATGGTTCGATCGATGGGGGTAAGCAACTCTGAGATTGTTAACTGCCAGTAGAGTCATAGAAGTCTAAGATGTTTAATCGTAGAAATATGTCAAGTCTACTGCATTGTAAACTTAGGAAAAGGCAAAATTACAACAAGTTTTTATTATGTTAGTTTTAATTATGAATTATGAGGGTTAATTATATTGTGAAATATTCGCGTAGATTATGAATTCAGAACTCGAACAAAAATCGACAGAAGAATTAATAAAATTAGCACTAACAGAAAAAGACGAACATATTGCCAGTCAATATATTACTATCTTACATTTTCGTGGTACTCTTGAGGTGTTAGAACAAGCTCAAAAATTGTGCCAAAGCAAAAATATTAAAGAGAGATGTACAGGAATAGATATTTTAGGTCAACTAGGAATTCCTCAGAGAACTTTTCCTGATGAATTTATGCAACTTTTAGAGCAAAGCGAATTACCAAAACCAGAAGAAAAAATTACTCTATACGGTGTTACTTGGGAACAATATGACACTTTAGTTTCTATGTTTATGGATCGATTTCCTGGTTTGCGAATGACTTTTCTTGAGGGAACATTAGAGATTATTAATACATCTTCTATTGAACATGAAATACTAAAAAAAAATATTGCTCGCCTATTAGAAATGTATGCAGTAGAAAAACGAATTCCTCTCAACGGTTACGGTAATACAACATTTTGTAAAAAAGCCAAACAAAGAGGATTAGAACCCGATGAATGTTATTGTTTAGGAGAATTAAGAGAAGTACCCGATATCGCGATCGAGATTATTATAACTAGCGGTGGTATAGATAAATTATCTGTTTATCAAGGATTAGGTGTAAGAGAAATTTGGTTATGGCAAGATAATCAATTTAGCTTATATCGTCTAATAAAAGAAAAGTATGAAAAGATCGATCGTAGTGAATTTTTACCAGATTTAGATTTAACTTTACTCAGTCAGTTTGTTAATTACAACAATCAAACAGAAGCGGTAATTGCTTATAGAGATGCTTTATAAAAATGATTGAAATAAGGGAAAATTAAAAGGCGATCGTATTAGCTAATTTTCTAAACTACGGAAGTGATTATTGTTATTGGATTGCAAGCTTCAAGTAAATCCTCTTCCGTCTAATCTAGCTACCATATAAATTTAAAGCACCGTTTGATGAAAAGTTTTGTGACTATATGTTAACTACAATCGATCGCGAAATGCCATACTAAACTCGATCGTAATAACTAACAACTATAAATATGACTAATTCACCTCAATTTTATACATGGAAAAATTTTCGTTGTGCCTACACGGTACATCATCTCAATAGGGATAATTCCGAAACAACCCCGTTAGTACTCATTCATCCCATTGGCGTGGGATTATCGGGTAACTTTTGGCAACGTTTTATCGATGCTTGGTTATCACTAAACCCCGACTCCGTGGTGTATAATCCCGATCTATTAGGCTGCGGTGCTAGCGATATGCCTTCTGTGGCTTATTATTCTATCGACTGGGCTAACCAACTTAAATATTTTTTAGAAAATATAGTTAAAAAACCTGCTATTTTAGTGGTTCAGGGGGCATCATTCCCCATCGCAATTAAGTTAGTGCAAAATATTTCTAATGATAGCGCGCTCGCGGGATTGGTTTTGTCAGGGCCTCCAGCTTGGCGTATTATGACAGAGGCTACTAAACCAGTAAAAAATAAATTATTGTGGAATCTTTTATTTAATTCTCCTCTTGGTTTGGGTAATTTGTTTTATCTCTATGCTCGTCGTCGTCAGTTTATCGAATCATTTTCGGTGCGCCAACTCTTTGCTAATGCAGACCGAGTGGATGATAATTGGTTGGATAAGTTAACTGAAGCAGCGACAAATTCTCAGAGTCGTTTTGCTGTCTTTTCTTTTTTGGCTGGATTTTGGCGAGAAGATTATACTTCGGCTATTACTCAAATTCAACAAGCAACTTTAGTAATTTTCGGCGAAAAAGCCTCTAGCATTATTAAGAAAGGAAAAACAGAAACTGCCAAAGAAAGATTAGATACCTACATTAAGTATCTACCTCAAGGGCAAGGCTGTATAATTCCAGGGCGTAATGTACTTCCTTATGAATCTACTTCCAAGTTTGTGAATGTTGTTACCGATTTTGTTAAACAATTGAAGTAAACCATATCTATATCTATAGCCAAGTAAGATGATTTATCTAGATTCAGCGATCGTAACCGAGGCAGAAACAGTAAGACAATGGGGATGGGTAAAAGGGATAACTACTAACCCGACTTTACTAGCTAAAAGTAATTTATCGACCGCAGAAACTTTAACTAAATTGGCAGCAATAACCCCAGGAGAACTTTACTATCAACTCTATGCTACTGATTTTGAGGATATGGTAGCAGAAGCCAAAAAAGCCTACGAACTAATTGGCGAAAGAATTGTCCTGAAAATTCCTGCTACGGAGATAGGATTTAAAGCAACTGCTTACCTATCTCCAGAAATTCCTTGTGCGGTTACAGCTATTTATAGTGCAGCCCAAGCAATAGTAGCTCAAGAAGCAGGAGCGAAATATGCGATCGCTTATGTTAATCGTGCTACTAGGTTATTAGGGGATGGTCTGGCTTTAGTACGAGATATGGCTCATGTACTAAAAGATAGTGAAACAGAGATCCTAGCTGCTAGTCTTAAATCTTCTCAAGAAGCATGGAACGCTATGCAAGCGGGGGCGCACCATATTACCATACCCATGTCTATTTTACAGCAAATGACTACTCACGATTTATCTATTCAAACAGCCGAAGAATTTCAACAAAAAGGAACGGGAATTAAATTTTAACTATTAACATCGCGCGATCGCTAAAGTTGAGATTTTCCCTTCTACTCAAGCAACCAGAAAAACATCATCACTTGCTGCGATTAGATCGCTAGCAGCAATATTACTAACAAGTGCTAAGGTTTCGTTGTCGAAACTAATAGTAGTATCATTATTAAGTTGTCCTATGGAAATGGCTTCTGTAGAAATTCCGCCATAGAGGACGATCGTGTCTAATTCTAATTCTAAGTCGGTAATAACATCAGTACCTTCTCCAGCAACTAACACAAAACTATCCTCTCCTTCTCCTCCTGTAAGGATATCGTAACCCATACCACCTCTGATTAAGTCATCTCCTGCTTCTCCTAAAAGGCGATCGTCTTCTGTTCCACCAAATAAGCGATCGCTACCCGCGTTACCACGAATCAGATCGTATCCAGGCCCTCCGTAGAGCATATCATCTCCACCTTCTCCTCGAATCCAGTCATCACCATGACCACCCCAAACGGAATCGTCACCAAGCCCGCCAATAATCCAATCATCACCATCAAAGCCATTGATGCGATCGTTTTCATCCGTGCCGAATAATTGTTCACCTGCATCCGTACCAGCAATTACAGGATCGCTATTATCTGAATGATGTCCAGCATGAACCCCCAGTTCTTCAGGTGCATATTTAGATACCTCTGGATGAGTATTGGCAAAAGTTCCTGCTGGATTTAACGAATGAAACCAGCCGTGTAACATCCAAAACTTGGGACTAAATATTTCATCTGATTCTGGAAATACTTTAAAATCAATATTTTGTAACCGCGAAACCATGGCTTCAAAAGGTAAGCCTTCTTCAAATCCATAAACAGATTCGGAATTTAAATTACCTAAACCTGTAAACCATATATTTTGGTGAATGTGCCAATCATCAGCTGTTAAAGTATCAAATGAAGAAGGCGGAAAGTCGTCTGCTTCCTTAACAAAAAGATTTCCAAAGGGATTGTCTGGGGTTACTTCCTGGGTTTCAGGAACTCTGATATAGAATACGGCTAAAAGATTTCCCTCAGCGTCATAGTTTAAACCTATAGGTCGTTCTACATCTAACTCTTTTGAATTAGCGACTTCAACAAGCAGATTAAAATCAACATAATGAACACCATGTCCCTTAACTTCTTGTGTAAAAGGAAGATAACCATCTTCGATCGCTTGTTCTAGCCCACCAGAACCATAATATTTCATTGTGGCTTGAGTTGCTTGGGCAATTTGTCGATCCTGAAGGGGCACGTCTTCACCATAATCATCAATGGCATCAAGTATATCTTCAAGATCGATTTCGCCGTTGGTATTCAAATCATAAATAGGATGATAATCATCTTCTCCAGCTACAGCATTATAACGAGAAGCAAGATCGTAAATGTCATCAAACTCTACACTTCCATTACCATCAAAATCGGCAACGCTTAAGATTGGTGTTAGTGAATTTTCTCCTATATCTTCATCATGGGAATCAGCAGAAGTTATATTTTCTTCAAGCAATATATTATTCATAACTTAGACTCCTTTAATTAAAACTTTTAATTATCTCTAAAAACAAAAAAATGTAATTTTTATTTGTAAATTAGTTAAATAAGATACGGCTCGATCGAGCAAATTAATAGATAATAAATCAGAAATATAATTTTTTTATCGATTGCTATTTATCCTAAATTTAGACCTCTATAATGACGGGGCTTACAAGCAAGGGGTCGTCGCCTGAACTTGGTTCAGGCGTTTATGAACCCCGCCCCCAAATTCGATTCGGGGGACAGCCCCTTACCTAAATGCTATGGCATTACTTCAATTGTAAAGAATAAAATATATAAAATTACTGAAAAGATCGATAAAGTTAACAGCTTGTAACTTTATAAAAAAATAATATATTTTCTGTATTTTTATTGAATAAAAATAATTTCTATTAATGGCAATTTTCTACAAATTAGTAATAATTAAAATAGGCAATTTCCAAAATTGAATTAATTACCATATGAATATATAGTTAATTTTTTTGCTCGATTATTTAGCTTTTAACTAATAAGAATAAACAGCAAAATTTAAGTTACTCCCATCCCGCTATAAGATTACCTAAAATAGAAAAATCTGGAGATGAAGTATATTACAAAAAAGCTAATAGCTAAAAACTAAAAACTAAAAACTCTAATAAAATATGCCTAAAGTGCGATCGAAGCTAGAATTTATCCCTCCTGATTTTAATCCTGTCTTTCTCAAACTAGCTCATTGGGCATTACCCATTGTTCGGAGAGTCAGAATACAGCCCTGGCTACCCGCAGGTATTAGTGACATTGAAACTCTTAATGTCGAAACTTTGGTCGATCTTTATTATCGATTTCAAAAAGGCAAAATTCGCTTGATTATGGCATTTCGCCATTGTGAAGTAGACGATCCTATCTGTGGGATGTATTTACTCTCTAAAGCTTTACCTAATACTGCTCGTCAACAAGGTATTTCTCTACAACTTCCTATTAATACTCATTTCATGTACGATCGCGGTATGCCCATTTGGGCTGGTTCGTGGTTGGGTAAACTATTTTCCCGTTGGGGTGGTATTCCCGTGCATCGAGGCAAATCTCTAGATTTAATTGCGATTAAAACCGCCAGAGAAATATTAATTAATGGTAATTATCCTTTAGTAGTTGCACCAGAAGGGGCTACTAATGGTCATAGTGAAATAGTAAGTCCTTTAGAGCCTGGTGTGGCACAATTAAGTTTTTGGTGTGCCAATGATTTAGCTAAAGCTAATCGCGATGAAGAAGTTATCGTCGTACCTATTGGTATTCAATATCATTACATTAAACCCCAATGGCAAAAATTAGATCGGCTACTCAGTCAACTAGAAGCAGATTGTGGTTTACCCAAACAAGAAAGCGATCGATCTAACTCTAAAAACCCAGAAAATTTTTATTATCAACGCATCTTTAAACTAGGAGAATATTTACTCTCAGAGATGGAGAAATTTTATCAAAGATTCTATCATCTCAAGCTCCCTCAATTTGATAGTAATAATTCAGAAGAAAATATTACCGTAAGATTAACAGCCTTACTCAATGTAGCTTTAGAAGTAGCAGAAGAATATTTTAATATAAAAGCTCAAGGAACTATAATCGAACGTTGTCGGCGTATAGAAGAAGCTGGTTGGACTTATATTTATAGAGAAGATATAGCAGATATTAATTCTCTTTCTCCCGTGCATTTTGGGTTAGCTAATTGGGTAGCCGAAGAAGCGGATTTACGTATGAAACATATGCGTTTGGTAGAAAGTTTTGTCGCAGTTACAGGCAACTATATTAAAGCCAAGCCGAGTTTCGATCGCTTTGCGGAAACTGCCTTAATTTTATTTGATGTTATAGCACGGATAAAAGGAAAAAAAGTCCCTCGTCGTCACCGTTTGGGTTGGAGAAAAGCACGAGTAACAGTAGGTGAACCAATTTCTGTGAGCGATCGCTATCAAGTTTATCGACAAAATCGTCAAACAGCCAAACAAGAAGTTTCTAAGTTAACTCAAGATTTATATATTGCTTTAAAAGATATGATTGTTTGAAAAGTTTTTAGTTTTTAGTTTTTAGCTCTTAGCTTGCAAAGTTTTCTTGTACTATATAGTAATTTAAAATAAATAAAATCATGATTGATGAAGGTTACATTAAATATCAATGTCATTGGCAAAATAAACCGATAATTACCTCCACTGAAATTAAAGAATTAAATCAATGGCGCGATAAATTATATCAATTAAATTTAATCGGTCAATATGATGATGGTATTGGTTTTGGTAATATAAGTATTCGCGATGTAGAACCAGAATATTTCATTATTTCAGGTACGCAAACAGGCGGAATCCCTCATTTAAGCGTAGAACATTACACTAAAGTTATTGAATTTGATTGGAAAACAAACTCAGTTACTTGTATAGGTTCGATTAAAGCTTCATCAGAAACCTTAACTCATGCTGCTATATATGCAGCTAATCCCGAAATTAAAGCAGTTATTCACGTTCATAATCTTGCTCTTTGGCAAAAATTAATTAATAAAGTCTCCACAACAGATATTAATTGTGCTTACGGTACGCCAGAAATGGCAGAAGAAATTATCAGATTATGCCAAGAAGAAGAAACTAAAAAACTAAAAATCATTGTTATGAGTGGACATCAAGAAGGAATAATTACTTTCGGTAGAAGTTTGACAGAAGCAGGTAATATTTTACTGAATTATTTTAACGAAGTTATCGCACCTAAAACGTCTATAATGCTTGCTAGATAAAAGTTTTATCGTTGTGTGTACTTTACACATAGCTAAAAGCAGTTAGCTAGATTATATAATGCTAATCATTCTAGTGGATGGCACACGATTACAAGACTTGAGGATCTCCCTCGACCTTAAATTCTCTCTCTGAGTAGTTTTGAGAGTTGGAAAATCATCCCAAACAAAGACGAGTTAATCAGAAAGTGAGAATAAGGAGAAATTATCAAATATTAGCTATGCGAAGGGGTTTAGTAGGATTTATGTAATAAAGTGTCCATCTCGGGTGGTTAATCAGCCAAATCACCTTTATTTGAGAGGCAATAGACTACAATTACCAAAAAAGTCAATATTTTTGCTTGCTCGATGTTAAGAAAATCCCTCGCTGTTTTTACCATGATGGGAATAAGTTTACTTTTAGTGAATGTAGATTCCTACAGGGGATTTAATCTCGCTCAATCCCATGCTACTGAAAATAATTACCAGACAAACGAAAACAACAATGTAACGAAGACTGAATTCGGTCGGACTGAAAACGGTCAAAAAGTTGATCTCTACACCTTAACCAATCGCAATGGTTTAGTAGCGAAGATAACCAACTATGGCGCGATTATTACTGAATTACATATACCAGACAGCAAGGGAAAATTAGATGATGTAGTGCTGGGATTTGATAAGTTAGAGGCTTACCAAGAAGCTAATCCTTACTTATATTTCGGTGCCATTGTTGGTCGCGTTGCTAACAGAATTGCCAATGCTGAGTTTACTCTCGACGGTAAACAGTATAGTTTAGCTGCTAACGCTAATTCCCATCACATACATGGCGGTAACAAGGGTTTTGACAAAGTGGTTTGGAAAGCTGAACCGATTAACAGTAGCCAAGGACAGGCACTAAAACTAACTTATCTGAGTCCTGACGGAGAAGAAGGGTATCCAGGTAATTTAGCAGTGACAGCCATTTACACACTGACTAACGATAATGAGTTGAAGCTGGAAATGACTGCTACTACTGACAAGCCTACTCCTGTTAACTTGGTGAATCATTCCTATTGGAACTTGGCTGGTCATGCTCACGGGAACATTCTAGGACAATATTTAACAATCAACGCAGATAGATATACGCCTAGCAACGAACAGCGAATACCTACAGGAGAGATTAAATCAGTTAAAGATACACCCTATGACTTTATCCAGCCTCGATTGATTGGAGAGGGAATAGATAGGCTTAGAAACACATATAAGCAAAATTATCCAGGAGGCTACGACCTGAATTATGTCTTGAATGGAAAATCGGACAAGATCGAACTGGCAGCTACTGTGTACGAACCCCAGTCGGGTCGAGTAATGGAACTTTACAGTAATCAACCAGGAATGCAGTTTTTTTCGGGAAATATTGGAGAGCTTGAAACTCCAGGCAAAGAAGGGGTTGTTTATCAAAATCATCAAGGTTTGTGCCTGGAAACCCAACATTTCCCCGATTCAGTCAATCAGCCTAACTTTCCTTCGATTATCTTGCGTCCAGGAGAAACGTACCGCCACATAATGGTATACAAGTTTGATACCAAACAGAATAATCTGCGAGAAATTCTTGCTCCTGATGCCAAAGTTGAAAAGGTAGCGGGAGGTTTTGAATTTACTGAAGGACCTGTTTGGCATCCCGACGGCTTCCTGCTGTTTAGCGATATTCCAGCCAATACCATTTATAAATGGCAACCAGGAGAAAAAACAGAGATTTTTCGTCAACCTTCTGGCAATGCTAATGGTAATACTCTAGATAAATCTGGGCGTTTAGTTAGTGCCGAACATGGGAATCGTCGCGTATCTCTAACAGAAAACAATGGAGACATTGTAACTTTAGCCAGTCAATATCAAGGAAAGCAATTAAATAGTCCTAACGATCTGGTGGTTAAATCGGATGGTAGTATCTACTTTAGCGATCCTCCCTACGGAATTAAACCCGAACAAGAAGAACTAGGGTTTTATGGTGTTTATCGCCTGGCAGCAGATGGGACACTAACTTTGCTAGTTGATGATTTTGTCCGTCCTAATGGCATTGCCCTTTCCCCCGATGAAACAAAACTGTACGTCAATGATTCAGAAAAGGGTCATATTCGCGTATTTGATGTCCAACCAGACGGAATGATAGAAAATGGAAAGCTGTTTGCCGAAATGAAACCTCCGAGTAAAGAAGGAGCAGCCGATGGCATGAAAGTAGACATCAAAGGAAATGTTTACAGTACTGGACCAGGAGGAGTTTGGATTTTCTCACCCAAGGGAGATTTACTGGGCATAATTGAAACACCAGAACCTCCTGCTAATATAGCCTGGGGCGACAGCGACTACCAAACCCTTTATATTACAGCAAGAAAAAGTCTTTACCGTATTCGTCTTAAGATTCGGGGGCTACATTAGACTGTGGTTGATAATTGGTTGATTCTGGGGAAGGGATGAGTTTTCTAACTTTACCATCTTGCTTAGATGTTACATAGATTTCTCCCTCTTCGTCTACCCCGAATCGCACATCGGAGCGTTGTTGACCAATGATTTCTAGAAAATCCGCTTCTTGCTCTCCGTCAAAGAGTCTGAGTTCCTTTATTTTTGCCCGTTTGCCATCGACAAGTTCATCTACAGGAACATGGAAAAACCTCGCATCACTGCCAAAGTCGGCAAAAATATATTGACCGAGCAATTCGGGAATTGCCTTACCCCGATAAACATAACCACCTGTAATTGCAATTCCGTAGTAACCTTCTATTTCTGGAGGGATGTCATGATCGTATTGGGCAACGGGATAAGTATAGCCATAAGCGCGATCGTTTTTGGGTAGTGGAAACAAAACATTTTCATTATTTTCCTCGATAACCCAAGTACCTTCTCGGTTTCCCCAACCATAGTTAGCTCCTTTGATACCGAGATTGACTTCTTCAATAAAAGCCTGACCAGTATCGGCAATCAACATTTTGCCTTCGCCACCAGTATCCCAGCTAAAACGATGGGGATTACGCAGTCCATAAGCCCAAATTTCTCCCAAGGTTTTAAACTGATTCGACTCGCTTGCGCTCGGTTAGGACAGGCTCTAACTTCTGCCTTCAGGAGTGAAGCGAAATTAATAATACATCTGTATAAAATTTTGCTACACAACCGATTTGTTCAGACAAAATCCCCAAGAGAGACATCGCTACATCTGCTAAACTCATCATATATGCAGAATTGAGTGTCATAGCCAAGAGCTATAGCAATTAAACAGATCGCAGTTAAAATACATAAAGTGAATATTCGGACTGGCGCACTATAAAAAAAGATCGATTTAAGTTAGATTGCCTAGTTACTAGTTTTTTGAGCTTGTTTTAATAATGACAACTGCAAAACGAAAAGAAAAACATAATATTCAAATTAGTTTCGATCCTTTTCTCCTCTTTATTTTGACATCTGTATTGGTTCACGGACTAGGTATTGCGATCTTTGTTTTGGCAGATCGATCGCGTCAAGATACAAGTCAGGAAACAGAGGTGACTCCCATCGATTTTATTGTCGTACCACCAGAAGAAGCCACCGAAGAGCCACCCCCAGATACAGAACGCAGGGCAATTAATAATTCGATCGCCAAGGGAAAAGTCAACCCCGATCTACCCTCTGCTACTAACAAAATTGGTAATGAACCAGCTACTACAACTCCTAAATCGAGTCCGACAATTCCACCCAATATTGCCAAAATACCAGCAAATTCTGTTGCGAGACAAACACCACCACCACAATTAGAATCTACTCCCCCACCAGAGTCAAAGCCAGTTAAACCCTTACCCTCAATACCACCAGTCCAAAAAACTCCTACGAGAGAACAACCTCCTGCAACTTCTGCTACTACTCCGCCATTAGTCAAACCAGCTAAACCATCTCCTTCTGTCTCAAAAGCACCATCAACACCGACAAGCTCTTCAGAAGAAGTAAAACCCGCTCCGAGTGTAACAAAAAAGCCCAAACCAATTGAAAAAACCCCACTTACCTCTGAGTTTAAACCTCGTTCAATTCCTCTTCCTAAACTCGAACCTCTACCAGAGAAAGAACCAGAAACAACTACTCCACCATCAGATACACCTCCCGTTGCTACCAAGCCAAAACCCCTAAAACCATCTACTGAAGAAATATTGCCTAAAAAACCTCAGCCCAATACACCTCCCGTTGCTACTAAGCCAAAACCCCTAAAGCCATCCACTGAGGAGATCTTGCCTGAAAAACCTCAGCCCAATACACCTCCCGTTGCTACTAAATTGCCCGATCCGTCCCCATCAACTAATGAGACTGAGTCTAGTTCTGCCCCCGTCAGTCCATCAGCTTCACCCCCAGAACAGCAAACCCCTGTTGGCTCTGGCTCTGCTAGTCTATTAGGAGGAACTTATCGTAAGAGTGTAGGGGAAGATGGGGGGAGTTCTTTTCTTCAGCCTGAAGCTAATGCCAGTCAACAAGCTCTCAATTCTAGTGGAATAGATGCTCGGCAGGACTTAGATATGGGGCCTTACTTTGCCGAAATTAGGCGACGAGTAAGACGCAATTGGCAACCTTCATTTGCCGATCGCAACCGTCATACGGTACTTGCTTTTTCCATTCAACGCAATGGGCAAATTACTGGACTGAGAGTAAGTCAGAGTTCTGGTTCGTCAAAAGTCGATCGAGAATCTTTAGAAGCAGTCCAAAAAGCTGGCCCTTTTGCTGCTTTACCGGCCAACTATCCCAATGAGCAATTAGATATAGTATTTAGTTTTAATCTGTATCTGCATCAAGGAGTATTCACACCACAACTAGAAAACTGGCAAAGATTTTAAATTATGGATAATATCTATCAATTATTTAGGGACGGGGGAGTGGTTATGTGGCCTCTCCTGGGACTGTCTATTTTTTCTCTGGCAATGATTTTAGAGCGATCGCTTTTTTGGTTTCGACTCTCCTGTAAACAAGAAAAAATTCTCAAGCAAGTCCTCGATCGCTATCAAGAAGATACCGAAATGGCTAAGATGATGCTCGATCGTCACCAGCATTTGCCGATGGCACGGATTTTTTTAGCTGCTTTATCTCTAAAAAAACCCACTCCAGAAAAATTTCGCTTGGCTTTAGAAACTGCTGCCCAAGCAGAAATGCCTCTACTGAAAAGATTTAGTAATGGGTTGGAAATGATTATCAATGTCTCGCCTTTACTGGGACTATTAGGAACTATTTTAGGCTTGATTACTTCTTTGGCTTCTCTGCGTATTGGTGATATAGAGTCTTCTCAAACTACAGGGGTAACGGGCGGAATTAGTGAGGCGTTAACTTCTACGGCTACTGGCTTAGTTATAGCTATTTTTACGCTGTTATTTGCAAGTACTTTTCGAGGGCTATACTTACGACAAATTGCCTTAATTCAAGAGTTTGGCGGACAACTGGAACTGTTATATCTGGAAAAATACGAACATCAAGGAGAAGTAAAAGATGCGATTACCCAATGAACCCGATCGACCACCACAAATTAATATAGTGCCGATGATCGATGTGATCTTCGCAATTTTAGTTTATTTTATAGTTACTAGTTTATTTTTAACTCGCTCTGAAGGCTTACCCGTAAATCTGCCTCAGGCGGAAACCGTCGAACTACAACAGAGTAAACAAATTACTGTTAGTTTAGATCGAGAAGGTATTCTAAGTGTTGATAGTCAAGCTACAGAACTCAGTGAATTAAGAACTCAGGTAGAAAGTTTGATTGAGACTAAAAACACAACAGTTGTGATTATTAGTGCCGATAAAATTGTCGATCACGGTAGGGTAGTAGACGTACTCGATCGATTACGTCAGATTCCCCAAGTGAAATTAGCGATCGCAGCGAAGAAAGAATAATTTTTTTTTCAATAGCTCTCAGCTATTAGCTCTCAGCTATCAGCTTGGGTTAACTGTTATAGCAATAAGCAAAACAGTCAGGACATTTTTAATATTACTCGCAGCACACTGACTACGCAGCACACTCACTACTCACTAGAGGATCGGGCTAACTCCTAATTCTTAACTTTTGCTTAATCCGAGTTGCCAACATATCTACTTCAGGTAATTTTAACTGCATCGCCACGATCGCAAACAAAGCAAAAGCTACTATAGTCGCCAAACTTAGTTGTAATAACAAAAATAATAAGTTACTACTACCGATCGCTCTTTCCCAACCCCAACTAACGCCATAACTACCCAAAGCAGCAAGAAAACTAGCAAAAATCAAACCGAGTAAACCCAATCCCCATTCTTTTAAAGGTAAACCACCTAAACGATGATGTAAGATATATAAAAAAATACTCATAGAGATAATATTTACGCCGATAGTAGCAGCAACCAAACCAGTTACGCCAAAAGATTTGACCAGCACGAAATCTAAAATAGCATTAATCAAAATATTAATAATACTGATGCGAAAAGGCGTTGTCCCATCTCCCAAAGCATAGAAGACTCTCACTAATACATCTCTACCCAAATAAATAAACATTCCCACACCATAGACTACTAGCAAAGGTGCGACAAATTGAGTTGCAGTTTCATCAAACTGAGAACGTTGATAAACCAATCTGACGATCGGTACGGATAAAGAGACAAAAACTGCCGTAAAAGGCAACATTGTCAAAGCAGATAAAAATAATCCTTGGCGAATACGTACTTTTAATTCTTGCCAATTTTCTGGGGCTGCTAAACGAGAAAAAACTGGCATAAATGGCACTAAAATCATATTAGAAATAATGCCTATCGGAGTGATATAGAGAAAAGTGGCATATTGCATTGCTGCTGCTGCATTGGGTATATAGGAAGCAAAAAATAAATCGGTATAGGTATTAATTTGTAACATTCCCGAAGAGAAAGTAGCGGGAATCATTACTTTAAGCACATCCGTTACTCCAGGAATCCGCCAATCAAACCTCAGCTTTAGCGTCCCTAAACCCGATCGCCATTGAGTAATTAACTGTGCTAACCATTGTAAAATTGCCCCAACTAAAGTTCCTCCAGCTAAAACTATTCCACCTATTTGAGCATATTGGGGTGCATTAATTCGATCGCCCAAACTCCAAAATAAGCAACCAATCCCGACTATAATCGTCGTACTGGAAAATAGAGGACTAATACTGGGCAACCAATATAAATTGGCAGCATTAAGAGTACCAAAACCAATCCCAATTAATCCAGCAAATATAGCGATCGGTGCCATAATTCTCAGTTGGATAATGGCGATCGCCTTTACTTCTGGTGATAAACCTGGGGCTAAAAGATCGATAAAATTGCCAGCGAAAATTACTAAAATAAGCGTCACCAGCAAAAGTATACTAGTGACCAAAGTGCTTACCGTTTCCACAATAGGGGCAGCTTCCGATTTTTCACGCTTGGCTAAAGCACTAACTAAAGCACTATGAAAAGGGCCATTAATTCCCCCAAGTAAAATTAAAAGAAAACTGGGAATATTGTAGGCATACACATAAGCATTGGATACCGTGCCTACGCCAAAAGCAGCAGCGATCGCCATCTGACGAACTAAACCAAATACTTTACTAACTAGAGTGGCAACAGCAACAATACCAGCAATACCAGCTAAGGAACGAGATTTTTTTTTCTGGGTAGACACGAATTTTGAACTTAGAGAATAATTATCTTGGTTAACTATATTAGATTTTTATTCAGAAATTGCCTTAGCTTTAAACCGAATTAATTGCTCGCGAAGATAATTAAGGGCAGCTTCATTACGTTCGAGTAAACCATCAAAAGATTCTGCTTCATACCAGCGATCGATCTGCTCGATACCTAAAAAAGGAGGCGCATCATCTATCCGAGTGTTTCGCTCTCGCATCAAGATATTATCGGCACGAGGATCGCTTACAGATAAAAGTCTAAGCTCTGCGGTAAGAAGTAAATATTCTTTAATTTGCTCGTTGAAATTTAGCATACGCTGCGGTATGTTGGGTGTTGTTTCTGGTTCATTGACAAAAATTTCCTTCAAGACGCGACCAGATCCAGACCCTGGATTGGGTGACTCTACACCAAGTACTCGTGCTATTGTCGGTACTACATCAATAATCTCCGCGTAAGGAATTGTGTATCCTGCTCTTACATTTGCTCCATGAAAAATCATTGGTGTCTGCCAACTCTCTTCATCCATGGGTACGTGCCAACCGTGGCGGGATTGTCCATCTGCCATAAATACGAAAAAAGTATTGTCCCAACGTCCTAGTTCTTCCATTTTGGCGATAAAGCGACCTAACTGCCGATCTGCCTCCCGTGCAGCTTCTTCAGAGGGGGAATCTGGATGCCAAATATCTGCTTGCCAAGCTGTACCGTCTGGAGCGTTAATAACTTCAAAGCCAGCACGACCAACATCTTGCAGTTGAATACGATAAAATTTTGGGTCATGTCTTTCTAGAGTTTCTAAAATAATATCTGTTAGTTCGGCATCGGATACATCCAGTAGATCGACTATTTCAAAGCCAGAAGCAATAGAATCATAAGCCTTACTGCCAGTGGCGATCGCCGTATCTATATCGCGAGGAAACATATCCTGTAACATCTTTTGATTAGGTCGTAAGAATAAATTTCCCGTCATCGTAATCGGATGAGGTAGAGAAGTAGTGTGCATTTCTCCATACGCCCCCGTAGTAGAGTGCCAGGGAAAAGTAAGGGCGCGTCCCCTGAATCGAATTCAGGGGCTTGTGTCGCCCGTCATAACTGCTTTTTCTACCGTTGTTCCCTCTGCCTGTAGGCGTTTGAGATTGGGCAAGTCGAAACGCTCGATCGCCTCAGGATGCAAGCCGTCGAAGTAGAAAAGAACTGCTCTCTCAGATCGGGGTATTGTTGTAGTTAGTCTTACTTCAGTTGCAGGTATGGGTAATGGAGTTGATAGGGCGATCGCTCCAATGATACCGATAAATACTAATAAAAAGTTTAGCTTGAGTCTTTTTAGTCGAAATAAATAACTAAGCCTACGCGCAAATGCTGTAAACATTAACCAAAATGCTGTTTTCATCGAGCGAAATAATTGATTTTATCTGTCAATATAAAAGTTAAGCTTTGTGAATGTCCAACACATTTTTGATTAATAATTAACACCCTATAGGTTCAAATGGAATTACGTCATCTTCGTTATTTTGTTACTGTTGCCGAAGAACTTCATTTTGGTCGGGCAGCAAAAAGGGTTTGTATCGCTCAACAACCTTTAAGTCGTCAGATTCGCAATTTAGAAAATGAACTAGGGGTTCAGCTTTTTTATCGAACTAAGCGCACTGTGCGCTTAACTGAGGTGGGTGAAATTTTCTTAGAAGAAGCGAGAAAAACCCTCGAACAAGCAAACTACGCAGTACAATTAGTCCAACGAGCAAGTCTTGGTAAAATTGGACGAATAGCGATCGCCTTTACTGGTTCGGCTTTAAATATAGTGCTTCCTGCTACCGTGCGCCAATTTAAAAAACTCTATCCCCAAGTTGATTTGACTTTAAAGCGGTTACAAACTTTAGAGCAAGTCGAAGCAATTCATTCTAGGCAAATCGATCTAGGTCTACTGCATCCTCCTATCGATGACTACAAGCTGATTGTAGAAACTATTTATCGAGAAAACTTAATTGTGGCTTTGCCCGATACTCATCCTTTAGCAAAAGACAAATCTATTCCCATTTCTCTCCAACAGCTAGCTGACGAGTCATTTATTCTCTTTCCTCGTTACATTGGTTCTGTGCTATACGATCGAATTATTAATTTGTGTCGGCAAGCTGGCTTTAGTCCCAAGGTAGTACAAGAAGCTATGCCCCAGCAGACGATTTTGGGTTTAGTAGCAGCAGGAATTGGGGTTAGTTTAATACATAGTTCTGTGCAGACTCTGGGACGACCTGGAGTAGTTTTTAGAAGTTTAATCGAATCGACTCCAATCCTAGAAACGGCTGTTGCTTGGAGTCCCGATACTACTAATTTCGTTTTACCGCTTTTTCTCAATGTAGTCAGAGAGGGGAATTTTGGAAACCCAAGTTATACTAAATGCGAAAATTAAACCCTTATTTTATTTGGCATTATCCTAACAGCAGTTTTCAATTGGATAAACTACGCCTATAATCGGCTGATACGCGAAACGCTGATAGCTAAAACCGTTTGACAAACAACACATCACCTTAACTTGTCACGAATGGTTCTAAAGGATTTGCCATGAATTAATAGACTACTTCTCGATCTTTTCTTGTCTTTTTTCCCATAAATTTAATTTTCGGACAAGTCTAATGAAAGGAGAAGTGGAGCTGGGATTCTCATCTCTAATTGGAACCATAAGTTATTTGGTTTGATTTGAACAAACTAGCATCTTTACTCTCTGTAGAATAGAGAAAATTGCCACAATTGGATAATTGATTCAGCTGAAATGAGCATTAACATCTCTAATTTTTTATCTTAAGAACCCAGCTTAAAGGCTTCTAAGAATAAACTGTAGATTACACCAATTTTGAAGAGGTTGAGTAGATCTAAAATCAAGTTAGTTCTTAAACTAGGGTCTGCTCTAGCTTGGCGATCGTGACTATAGACAAACTTACTAGCTAATTCTGTAAAAACCAGCATAATGCCAGCAGCCAGGATGTCCCAGGAAGCTTTTTGTCCTGTCGTAGTTGTGATCGCTGAACCAATTAAAAATCCACTCAGCAGACCAATCAGACTAAGTGCAATTGTCCTCCAGGTTTGGGTAAAGAGCAATTTTAGACGTTGGTTCAATAAATCGATTAAGATATTTAAACGAGTACGTTGCATTAGGGCAGCTCTTCAAGCAAAGATAATCACAGTCAATGGATATTTAATTACCTCCTATTCTTGCTCGCCGTAGGCGCAACTTCGGTGAGGGCTTAAGTCACTAAGATAAGGCTTTCTAGTTGGTGCTGCAATTTGAGGAAAACGGCTCATTGACAAAGATTCATTCAATAGTTGCTAGTTTAAAGTCCGCGCTTTGTAAGCTTTTTCTCTCTTAAGATTCTCTTGACGAATGAACTCTGAGAAAAACCTTGCTTATGACACATACTGATGTTGTATAGCCTAGTAATAGTGTATATTAATTTTATTTGTTATTCAGAAGAATTATTAATACCCTCAAAAGTTAGTTTTATTCAAGATAAATCAATGGTTTGGAGAAATTTATCGCACTTGTTGTTGGGAGTTACCCTATCCATCTCACTATTGAATACTGCCTGTAGCTCCGATTCGGATCCAAGTGTAGAAGCTAATGCTGCTGCTCCTGCTTTACCCGTTCAGCTTTTAAAATTGCAGTCGGAAATTGTTCGAGATAGCTCTGAATTTGTAGGCAACTTAGAAGCAGTTAAAATTGTACAGATTCGTCCAGAAATTCAAGGGCGTATCGAAAAGATTTTAGTTCAGGCGGGTGAAAGAGTGGTGTCTGGACAAACCATTATGGTACTAAAGCCTGACGAAAGCGCTCCCAAATATGAAGCAGCTTTAGAACAGATTGCTGTGGCCCAAGGCAATTATCAAAGCGCTCTCAAGCAATTGGATATTGCCAAAGCCAAACGAGACAGTGCCAAAACTGCTTTTGATTTGGCTAACGAATATTTACCAAAGGTACAGAAGCTGACAAAAGAAGGTGGACTAGCACAAGTTCAATTAGATGAAGTTTTATTACAAACGGAAACTGCCAAAAATGATCTGATTACCGCAGAGCAGGAAATAGCAGCAGCAGAGGTTAAGGTCAAACAAACAGAAACTAGCATTCGCCAAGCACAGGCAGAGGCCAATGCTTCTTCGGTAAGTGTCAACAATCAAACAGTCAAAACTCCCATCGCTGGGGTAGTG
>JBFRWK010000301.1:0-40510 GCA_051439545.1 Xenococcaceae cyanobacterium
CCCCTTCCCAAGAGCCTTTAAGCACTATCATCTCAACATCACTCAGGTGTTTCCCCGTCTTGTGAAAGACAATTCCATCGGCTATCTGTTTGACTTTTATCCAAGTTAATTCTGATTCTAAGTTCATAGACAGCAAGGGGCATTAAAAGCTTGTTTGTACTGATAATCCTAATTTTAGAACTTATCTGCTGTAACTTGACATCACTTATCCTGAAGAGAAATCGGTTAGAGTGCGTTAACACTCTAACAATACCTCAAATCTATTGTTAGAGTGAGTTGAATTTAAAATAAAAAGGGCGATTGTACTTCGGCAAAATCCCTGGGGGGGTTCAACAGAAATTTCAAAACCTTTGTCTGTTCCAAGTTTTATTCTTCTTGGAATTAATTTAAGCGTTTGTTTTGGCTATAATTTGAAGTTCTATTTGATGAACTTTGACAGCTTTGACAGAATTCAGAGAGAAAGTACAAATGTACAAAAATTGTATGGAGCTAACCGGACTCGAACCGGTGGCTTTCACAATGCCATTGTGACACTCTACCAACTGAGTTATAGCCCCTCAATACGCGTTTATTATATTCGCTTATGTTGTTGCTTTAGTCAAGAGAATTATCAATTATCTTAAATTAATTGAGTTAAGCAATTACCCATCAGGAAATATACGACCATCATCGCTGCTGCTGCTGCTGCAACCAATGTGCCTGCCAGCATCAAGGAAAATTCTTGTTGCTGCATAGCTTCTTGCATCAAATGTAATGACCAAGCAACTAGAGCAACATCTAATATGAGAATTGGAATCAGCATATTTTAAAAAATGTTAAGTTAATTCTATTTTAGTACACTAGACTTGAGGCTAGATCGCTAATTACTAATCTTTTTAAAGTTTTTAGACTTGAGCTATTAAACTACGCGAATAGGTACTTGATGTTGTTTGAGATAAGTTTTAATTTCGGCAATAGATAACTGTCCATAATGTAGTAAAGAAGCGAGTAGTGCTGCTTCTGCCCTACCTTCTGTTAAGGCTTGATAGATATGTTGCGTGTTACCAGCACCGCCAGAGGCAATGACAGGGATTTCTACTTGCTGGGCAATGGTACTAGTTAGTTCTAAGTCGTATCCTGCTTGTGTTCCATCGGCATCCATACTCGTAACTAATAGTTCTCCCGCACCTCTTGTTTCAACTTCTTTAGCCCATTCAATGGCATCTATTCCTGTATTTTCTCTGCCACCGCGTACATATACATCCCAACCAGGATTATTAGGATCTCTACGCCTTCTCGCATCGATCGCGACTACTATACATTGTTTACCAAAGCGATCGCTAGCTCGATTAATAAAGTCAGGCGATCGTACTGCTGCGGAATTAATACTAACTTTATCAGCTCCTGCTCTTAACAATTTTTTAATATTTTCTAAGGATTGAATCCCCCCACCAACAGTAAGAGGAATAAATACTTGTTCTGCGGTTCTATAAACTACATCGACGATCGTATCTCTATCTTCATGAGTTGCCGTAATATCGAGAAAGACTAATTCATCTGCTCCAGCATCATTATAAACTTTAGCTAATTCTACGGGATCGCCAGCATCTTTGAGATCGACAAAATTAATACCTTTAACAACTCTTCCCGCCTTAACATCTAGACAGGGTAAAATTCTTTTAGCAAGCATGAACAAATAAATACTGATAGATTCTAATCGCGTTAGTATTTCTTATTATTGCTCAATTGTCAATCACGTGCGATCGCACAGGTAACGTCGATCGCTCTAAGCTTTGAAGATAAATAAATACAAACAAAAGAGATGGAAGTAAAAGCAGCCGTAGCCTTAGAAGCAGGGAAACCATTAAGCATTGAAACAGTAACTTTACAACCTCCTCAAGTTGGAGAAGTTTTAGTAGAAATTAAAGCAACTGGAGTATGTCATACCGATGCTTACACTCTTTCGGGTAAAGACCCAGAAGGGTTATTTCCTGCTATTTTGGGTCATGAAGGGGCTGGTGTAGTTGTAGAAGTAGGTAAAGATGTAAAAAGTGTAAAACCAGGAGATAGCGTTATTCCTCTTTACACTCCTGAATGTCGCCAATGTAAGTATTGTTTGAGTCAGAAAACTAATTTATGCCAGGCTATCCGTGCAACCCAAGGTAAAGGCTTAATGCCCGATGGCACGACTCGTTTTTCCCTCAATGGTCGAGATTTGTATCATTATATGGGTACATCTACTTTTGCCAACTATACAGTTTTACCAGAGATAGCCGTAGCTAAAATCCGTAAAGATGCACCTTTTGATAAAGTTTGTTACATCGGTTGTGGCGTTACTACGGGGGTGGGGGCAGTAGTCAAAACGGCTAAAGTCGAACCTGGGGCTAATGTTGTTGTTTTTGGCTTGGGTGGTATTGGCTTAAATGTGATTCAAGGGGCGAAAATGGTGGGGGCAGATAAAATTATCGGCGTAGATCTTAATCCTGCCAAACGCCCATTAGCAGAAAAATTTGGCATGACTGATTTTGTCAATCCTCAAGAATTAGATAAAGATTTAGTTGCTTATCTGGTGGAATTAACCGATGGGGGTGCAGACTATAGCTTTGAATGTATTGGGAACGTAAATGTGATGAGACAAGCTTTAGAATGCTGTCACAAAGGTTGGGGTGTCTGTACGATCATCGGCGTTGCTGGTGCAGGAGAAGAAATTAGCACTCGTCCATTCCAGTTAGTAACGGGTAGAGTATGGAAAGGATCGGCTTTTGGTGGGGCAAGGGGTCGTACTGATGTACCGAAAATTGTCGATTGGTATATGGACGGAAAAATTAATATCGACGATATGATTACTCATGTTATGCCCTTAGAAAAGATTAATGATGCTTTTGACTTAATGCACAAAGGGGAATCTATTCGTAGTGTAATTACCTTCTAGTTAACATAACTTAACTTTTTCGGGCCAACCCTAATTATTACTATTACCCATCAAACTTAGTAAAGTGCATTCCCAAACAAGACGAGGTTGAACATAACTAAGAAGATATTCACGAGTTTTAGCTAACTTTTTGATTATTTGAGTGTTTCTATTCAATTGCCAATAATGATATTGAAGATAATCGACTAACCACAATTGAGTTTGAGTATCCAATTCTTGAGTAATTGTTTTCGCTAATTGAAAAGCAGCTAAAGAATTTTGGGGAATTTGTAATAGTTGTTGCTGTAAACTTTCAGGAATTTGCTTAAGCTGATTAAAAGCAACAATAGCTTTTCCTGGACTTCCTTGAGCGATCGCCATTATCTGAGGATATTCTAAAATTTCTCCATAACCATTTTCCTGCAATACCTGGGCTAAATCTGTTGCCGAAAGGGAATTAAATTTAATCTGTTGACAGCGTGAAATTAAAGTAGGTAATAAAGAATCGGTATTAGGAACGATCGAAATTATAGTTGCTTTTCCTGGTTCTTCTAGGGTTTTGAGTAACCCATTAGCTGCCGACTCTGCCATAGTTTGAGCATCTTCTATTACTACTACTAAACGAGATGCTTCTAGGGGAGGGCGAATAACAAACTGAGCAATTTGACGAATTTGTTCTATCCGTATTTGCGGTGGTGCTTTGCGTTTTAAACCTACTTCTGCTGCTTCAGCTTCGGTAAGTAACTCCCCCTGATGCGAATAAGTAGGGCAAACCCATAAAAGATCTGGATGATTCCGACTTTGGATTTTTTTTTCTACCAAAGAATGTTTATTTTCTGGTAAGTCGGCACAGAGTAACAGCTTAGTAAAATTTTTAGCTGCTAAACTTTTACCTATACCCGCAGCACCGACAAATAAATAAGCAGGAGCAATTTTTTTTAATTCTATAGCCCTTTGTAATAATTTTGTAGCTTGGTCTTGACCTTTCATCGAACAATTAAGCAAAACCTTTGCCAAGGGAAGAGTTAATCATCATTTCTCTACAAAAGTTTACATTGCCCATAATTTCGCATGAGATGATCGCAGAGAGTTAAAGCTACCATTGCTTCTACCATCGGTACAGCCCTGGGCAAAACGCAAGGATCGTGTCTACCTTTAGCAGCTAAGACTGTTTCTTCTCCTGTTTTAGTTACGGTACGTTGTTCTTTACCAATAGTAGCGGTTGGTTTAAAAGCAGCACGAATAATAATATTTTCGCCGTTAGAAATACCCCCTTGTATTCCTCCAGATCGATTAGTTACAGTGCGGGTGTTTCCTGCTTCGTCGAGGTAAAATTCATCATTATGTTCGCTGCCTGTCATGGTTGTTCCTGCAAAACCAGAACCAATTTCAAAGCCTTTAGTTGCAGGCAAAGACATTACTGCTTTAGCTAAATCTGCTTCGAGTTTATCAAATACGGGTTCACCCAATCCTTTAGGAACATTACGGGCTACACATTCAACTACACCACCAAGAGAGTCTTTATCTCTTCTAGCGCGATCGATTAATTCGATCATCGCATCGGCACATTCACTATCGGGACAACGAACGATATTACTTTCTACTTGTTCTAAGGTTACAGTATTATTATCGACTACGGCTTCTAAGTCTTTGATGCGTTTGACATAAGCAACAATTTCTACTCCTGCTACCTGCCGAAGAATTTTTTTAGCGATCGCGCCTGCTGCTACTCTTCCAATAGTTTCTCTAGCAGAAGAACGTCCTCCACCCTGCCAATTACGAAAACCATACTTAGCGTTATAAGTGGCATCTGCATGAGAGGGGCGATATTTTACCGCCATTTCATTATAGTCTTGAGAACGGGCATCTTTATTGCGAACTAGAATAGCAATAGGAGTACCTGTAGTTTTGCCCTCAAAGACTCCAGAAATTATTTCACAGGTATCGGTTTCTTTACGAGGTGTGGTAATTTTACTCTGTCCTGGTCTTCTGCGGTCTAAATCTACTTGTATTTCCGCTGCGGATATTTCTAGTTGAGGGGGACAACCATCGATTACAACTCCTACCCCTCCACCATGAGATTCGCCAAAAGTTGTAATTCTAAATAAATGTCCGAAGATGTTACCCATGATGAAAACGCCTAACTTTCAAGCTTTTGTATTGTAACTTAAACTTATGTCTGAGAAGATAGTTTTAAGCATTTTTGTGATGAGATCTTTTAAAGACGAGAAGCAGATTCGGCTTTAATCTCATCTATCTTTTCTTGAGTTTGACGCATTTCTCGATCGAGGGGTTTGATGATAAATTCGGGTAATTGAGCGGATTTACTAGCAGCGCGGTCGAAATGTGCTAAAGCTTCTTCTAGTATGGGGATACTCTTTTGTTTTTTCCCAATTTTCCTGAGTATTTGTCCTTTAAGATAATAATGTTCTGGATTATCGGGAGCAATTTCTAAAGCTTTATTGGCAAATTCTAGAGCTTTATCGTATTGTTTTAAATCTCGATAGGCAACAGCTAAACCTCTTTCCACTAAATAGTTAGGTGCAGCATATTTTTGAAAACGGGCGATCGCTTGTTCTGGACTGGAAAAAGGTAAATTTACAGCCAGTAATAAATCTACATATCCTTTAATTAAATTTAGTTCGGGATCGTTAGGATCGCTTTCTTCGGCTGCGTCAAAATATTTAAAAACTAATTGTAATTTTTGAATTGCTCCAATTGCCCCCTCTTTTTCATAGGTGTATGCTCCATCCAAGAAATGACCGACTCCTAAATAAAGATTACCTCTTACTGGGTCTTTTTCTTGCAATTTTTGAGCCGTTTCTAAAGTTTTAAGAGCATAAATTTTTAAAGTTTCCCAATCTTCTTCGGTATAAGCAAGAGCCGATTGAATTGCATAAACTAAAGGTTCATCGGTTTCTTCCGTTTCGGCTAAACTCAGATATTTATTAACTGTTTGATAGTCTCCTTCAAAAAAAAGAGTTTCAAAAGCAGTTTCTGTATATTTTCCTATGTCACGAGATTCTTTAGTTCTAAAAGGATCTTGAGCTAAAGCAGGATAATTACTAATATTTAAACCAGGAATAAAAGTAAAAGTTAAAACCAGTAAAAATTGGTTAAAAAAACTAGATTTAAATCTTCTTTGCATATTTAAATTAATCGATTCAACTCAATAGTTGAGACGTGACATTTAATCAACTAGTTCCCGAACAAGAATAAGTTAGATATTTGCTATTATTTATAGCAATTTTATTTTAGTTGTAAACCATTCGGTAACATTAGTTTTTATTTTTTGATTATTTATTATTTTTTACAG
The DNA here is from genome assembly GCA_051439545.1 of Xenococcaceae cyanobacterium. Taxonomy (GTDB): domain Bacteria; phylum Cyanobacteriota; class Cyanobacteriia; order Cyanobacteriales; family Xenococcaceae; genus JASJDJ01. The sequence goes on from JBFRWK010000301.1 coordinate 6,207, forward strand.
ACGATCGAGAATTGCTATAGTTAATAAAAAGCTAACGGCTGACAGTTTAGATTTAATATTACTATCTTATAAAGTTTCTCCTAGTGTAATCGATCGCGCTTTAATAATTTATGCTTTCTCTCAAAAATCTTAGTTATCATCCTCCAGCTACACCTCATCCTATTCTTAAAAACATTAACTTAGAATTAGCTCCTCAAGAGTTAGGCTTAATTATTGGCCCTAGCGGTTCTGGAAAAACAACCCTTTTAGAGATTTTAGCAGGACTAGCCGAACAAACCGCAGGCAGAATTTTTTGGCGTAACCAAGAACTTACATCCGTGTATCTTCAGCAGTTAGCTGGATTAGTATTTCAGTTTCCCGAACGTCATTTTTGTGGCGGTACAATACTCGAAGAATTACGTTTAGGTCATCCAGAAATCACTTCTCAAAGGATTGAAGAAGCTTTAAAAGAGGTAAGTTTAGAACATATTTCCCTCAGTACACCTCCCCATGCTCTCAGTGGAGGACAACAACGCCGTCTTGCTTTAGCGGTACAATTAATTCGTCAACCCAATCTGTTGATGTTGGATGAACCGACAGCAGGTTTAGATTGGTCAATGCGTTGTCAGTTAACGAAATTATTAGGTAAGTTAAAAGAGCATTGGACATTACTAATTGTTACTCACGAACCACAAGAATTGAGCGAAATTGCCGATCGCTGTTGGACGATAAATCACGGCGAATTAAAGCGAGTAGATATAGTAACTAATAGAAAGTAAGGAGTCGAGGAGCAATTTACTGAGAGTATATGGTAAAAAATGAAGGAAATTGACGATAAGCTACTATTAATGCCAGAAATCTGGGAAAAAACATTATCCTGGCAGCCAACCCCTCCGCAACAGCAGCAGTTTCAAGAGCTTTATCAACAAATTTTACTTGGTAATCGTCAACTAAATTTAACCCGCATCACTTCCCCTACAGACTTTTGGGAAAAACATTTGTGGGATTCTCTTACAGGAATAATTGGCTTGACAGAAAAGGAAACAAAACAATCCCTTCAAGTCATTGATATCGGTACGGGAGGAGGCTTTCCTGGTTTACCCCTGGCGATCGCTTTTCCTCAATGGACAATTACTTTACTAGATTCTACTCACAAGAAAATTGCTTTTTTAGATAATTTATTAACTCAGTTGTCTATAGATAATGTCAAAACTTTACTAGGAAGAGCAGAAGCGATCGGACAAACAGATAATTATCGAGAAAGTTACGATCTAGCCTTAATTCGTGCTGTCGGTAAACCCTCTGTCTGTGCAGAATACGCCGTACCTTTAGTTAAAAAGGGTGGGTTAGTGATTCTCTATCGGGGACATTGGAGTTCAGAAGATACTTCTCATCTAGAATTAGTTGTCGAGCAATTAGGTAGTAAAATTGAAGCGATCGAAGCCTTAGAAACACCAATCACTAATAGTATTCGTCATTGTATCTATCTCCGCAAATATTCAGCCACCCCATCTAAGTATCCTCGTTCGGTTGGTGTACCGAATCAGAAACCGCTTTAAAATCTCTTCGCAGTTAGCTTTTAGCTTTTAGTCGATCGCTAAAAAATAGTTAACTATCAACCTAGTCTATTAATCCTGACTAAACTCGACTACCACTTTCAGCATAGTGAATTAGCTGACCTAATTTTTGCCTGAGGGTATCCAAACCAAGACGTTTACTCGCAGAAATAAAAACGCCTAAAGGAAATTCTTCTTTAGCTTGAGCCAGAGTATCGCTATCTACACGATCTACTTTATTAAAAGCAATTAAGATAGGGCCAGGACTAATGGGCATTTCCCCTAAAATTTTCATAACTGAGCGAATCTGACTAGACCAGGCAGGATGAGACAGATCGACTACATGAATTAAAGCATCTGCTTCGGTAACTTCTTCTAGAGTGGCGCGAAAAGAATCCACTAGAGACGGGGGTAACTCTTGAATAAAACCTACTGTATCCGTCAATAGCACAGTGCGAGATTTCCCTGTAACGGCATCGGGGACAAACAGTCTTCTGGTAGTAGGGTCAAGAGTAGCAAATAACTGGTCTGCTGCATATACTTCTGCATTGGTTAAAGTATTAATTAAAGTTGATTTGCCTGCATTGGTATAGCCCACAATAGCGACGGTGGGAACTTCTTGCTTCTGCCGTTGTTGTCTTAAACGAGAACGATGAGCTTGCAATTGATTTACTTCTTTTTGTAAACGAGCAATCCTTTTTTGAATACTACGGCGTTCTGTTTCTAGTTTAGTTTCCCCTGGCCCTCTCGTGCCGATACCACCACCCAAACGAGACATAGCTTCGCCTCTTCCTGTCAAACGAGGCAGCATATATTCTAGTTGAGCCAATTCTACTTGTAGTTTACCAGCACGGGATTGAGCGCGTTGAGCAAAAATATCTAGAATAACTTCAGTTCGATCGACTACCCTAACACCAAATTGGGTTTCTAAGTTACGTACCTGGGCAGGAGAAAGATCGCGATCGAAAACTACCAAATTAGCACCGAGAGTTTGCACTTTCAGGGCAATTTCTTGAACTTTACCACGACCAATTACTGTTTGCGGATGGGAATGCGATCGCTTTTGCTGAATTATTTGTAATACTTCTCCTCCTGCGGTATCTACTAAACGAGCTAATTCTTGCAAACTGTTATCGAATTGCTCTTGTGTTATTTTATCGCTCATCAAACCAACTATGACTACGCGATCGCTGCTAGTATCTACCTGTTGGGCTACATAAGTTCGTTCAAATTCTGCTTCTAACCCTTCTACTAAATCGAGAAAATCTTGTTTACTCAGAACATCTAAACTCATTGGCGCAGAAACATACCAATAAGAAATGTCCTCTAAGTCTAGGTTTGGTTGAGGTAATAGATGTGCCAGGTATACTTCTCGGACATAACCCGTAGCTCCACCGCCTCGGCGTAGCATTCCCGTCCCTGTTAGGGTGATTGTAACTAAAGAATCTAATCTTTGGCGTACCATAGCAGTTAAGCTGGATTCTTTAGGTGGTTCTGGCTTGAGTTTAGTTGCAATGCAGCGAATACCACAAAGACGTTCTGCACCATAACGAGGTAATTCCAAGGGAGGAATTTGAGTTTGCTGAGGAGTTCCTACCCCCACCCGAATTACTTGTCCGCGACGGTTGATATAAACACAAACAGGCTGGTCTATTTCGGTGCTAATAGCTGCTAATCTTTGAGCGAATTCTGATGTCGTAAAGCGATCGCCAGGCAGCCTTTGATGATACAGCCGTTTGAGCTGTTTAATTTGACTAGATTTAAGACCTTTGGGGTTGCCGTGAATAGTATCGATAAGCTTTCTTGAGATAAATAACTGTTTATTACGATCATTCTAGCGATTGAAAACAGTTTTCAAGAAATAGTCAAAAAAAGTTTACTAATTTTGAGAAAGAGCTATGACAATTAAGTTTATAGCGTTACAGCGTTACAGCAACGCCGTTTTCCATTTCTATACCCCGTCAAGCGATCGAGCAATCTATTTGGCAAATCTACTTATTAATAAAGTAGATACTAGCGTCCCGCTCGATCGCCTGTGGGTGAAAACTTTGGTTATTACAATAACAAGTTAAGCTACGGGGCTTTTAAAACCAAATAATTCCTCGGCAAAACTGACAATACTACTAAGATTAGCTTCGTACATACCGTTTTTTTTCTCGCCGATCTCAATACCCAACCAGTGGGGATATTCTCCCTCAAAAGCAAACTCAATAGCCTGATAATTTTTATCGCTACAAATTAACTGTTTATTATTCTGAAGTTTTGCCTCAATATCTGCCTCCGATAATTGTTTTGGCTCACCTTGTTCCCAAAGCCTAACAGAGCCATAAGTTTGCCAATAATTAACTACTCCTAACTCAAGATAACTTGGCTCTTTTGAGAATAAGGGAACCTTTTCCAACTGCCAAGAGATTTGTTCGATTAACTCTGATAATTTTAAGTTTTTGGCTGATAAAGCAACGCAAAGTTTATAAATAAATTGATAACATTCGAGGAAATGATTTCGATCTTTTAGATATTTAAGCCCAAAAAACAAATGTTTTTTGGTTATATCCTCAAAGAAGACTTCACAGGCAATATTCTCGAATTGATTTTGGAGCAAACTGTCAATTTGACTGATATTTGGGGGAATATTATCTTTTTCGATTACCCATGCTTGTTCCCAATTGGAATCAATTACAAACTGCATCAGTTTTATTTCGCTATCGAAATTCCGTTCAAGCTTACAAAGTAAGTCCATAGTTATGCTGAATGTTAATAGTCATAGACGATCGCCCTAGAGAAGACTATACTCCATCTGCCCTTCAGTTGAACTCAATTTAACAAAAGCTATTACTAGATCGCTCTAACTGCTTTTTGAGTGGAAATAACCTATTCTATCTCAAACAGATGAAGAGTTGAAAATTCTTCCTAATCGAGCGAATATCGAGGGTGGCGATCGCCCTAGAGAATCTAACGATTATAGTCATTTCCATTAATTTTCTTATTAATTGTTACTTACTAGTTATTTTTAAAAATTCTCTGGTTTCTAGTAAGGATACAATTACACCGATTTAATCAAATCGATCGCCCCAGTAACACTTTCGGGGAGTACTACTACTAAGTTATCTGTTTCAGCTTGTGCTAACCCTGCTTTAATGGCTTGGGTTTCATCCAAAATAGTCTCAAAACAAGCAGAAGCATTTTCTTGATAAATACCCTTAGCAATTAAGTCGGCTACTTCGCCTCTAGCTCTACCTCTAGTATCGTTATCTTCTTTGATAATAATGCGATCGAAGATTTGAGCAGCAATTCTTCCCAGTAAAATCAAATCTTCATCACGGCGATCGCCAGGCCCTCCGACCACGCCAATTTTAGCACCTTCCCAGTTGCGGACAAACTTACCGACTGCCTCATAGCTATGGGGATTATGAGCATAATCGACTAAAACGTGATATTTCCCCTTATCAAACAGATTCATTCTACCTGGAGTCTGATCTGCCGAGGGTTTAAAACTCCTTACTCCACGGCGAATTATTTCGATATCTACTCCCTGAGTAAAGGCAGCTAAACAAGCAGCTAAAGCGTTGGCAATCATAAAAGGTGCCATACCTTTCATCGTTATGGGAATATTTACTGCTTTTTCAATTCTTAATGTCCATTGACCTTCTAAAATTGAAAGATAACCATTTTCATAGATAGCAGCCATCCGATTACGGCGAATATGATCTTTGATAATAGGGTTATCGGGATTCATGGAAAAATAGGCTACTTTACACTTAACTCGCTCTGCCATAGCTGCCACGAGAGGGTCATCTGCATTGAGAATGGCGTAACCCCCTGGTTTAACGGTTTCGGCGACAACGCTTTTTACTTTAGCCATTTGTTCGATGGTTTGGATATCTCCTAAACCTAAATGATCGGCAGCCACGTTTAATACTACACCAATATCACAGCTATCAAAAGCCAATCCCGATCGCAAAATCCCCCCCCGTGCCGACTCTAGGACTGCTACTTCTACTGTGGGGTCTTTAAGAATTACACTGGCACTATAAGGCCCTGTATTGTCGCCTTTTTCTACTAAATATTCATTGATATAAATGCCATCTGTAGTGGTATAACCTACTACTTGTCCTGTTTGTTGATAGATATGAGCGGTTAGACGAGTAGTTGTCGTCTTTCCGTTAGTCCCTGTAATCGCTATAATTGGGATTCTACTAGAGGTATTTTTCGGAAAGAGCATTTCCAATACTGGTGCAGCAATGTTGCGGGGTAAACCAATACTAGGAGAGGCGTGCATCCGAAAACCAGGAGCAGCATTTACTTCTACAATTACGCCATCTATCGAGCGTAGGGGTTTAGAAATATCGGGAGTAACAACATCAATACCTGCTATATCTAGACCGATAATTTTGGCTACTCTTTCTGCTAACCAAACATTTTCAGGATGGATATCTTCGGTACGATCGACGGCGATTCCCCCCGTGCTTAAATTAGCCGTTGCTCTGAGGTAGGCTTTTTCTCCTGCTGGCAAGACTGTACTCATTTGGTAGCCTTGCTTATCTAATACGTCTAAAGAAGTGCGATCGACAATAATTTTAGTTAAAACGTTATCGTGTCCCTCTCCTCTTTTCGGGTCGCGGTTGGTAATTTCAATTAATTCTGCGATAGTAGAATGACCATCACCAATTACATGAGCGGGAATTCTTTCGGCTACGGCTACCAATTTTCCGTTAATTACTAGAACCCGATGATCGCTACCCTGATAGTACCGCTCGACAATTACCGAGCGAGTTTTCGATGCTGCACTGGCTAGGTCATAGGCTATTTCTGCTTCCGACCAACTATTGATATTTATGGTAATTCCCCTACCGTGGTTGCCGTCTAGGGGTTTAATTACAATCGGATAACCCCCCACACTATCGATCGCATCTTGTAATTCGTCTAAGTATTGAATTACCGTCCCTTTTGGTACGGGAATGCCTGCATCTGCCAGGATTGTTTTTGTACCTTCTTTGTCGCAAGCTAATTCTACGGCTAAAATGCCCGAATTTTCGGTTAAAGTTGCCTGAATTCTTTTTTGTTTAACTCCATAACCCAATTGGAGCATCGCTCTAGCACTCAGCCACATCCAAGGAATTTTTCTAGCTTCGGCTTCTTTAATAATTGTTTCGGTACTAGGCCCTAAAGCAGCATTGGTATATAAATCTTTGAGGTCTATTAGGTCTTTTTCAAGTTCTTCGGCTGGATAGTCTCCCGTAGCGACGAGCGAATTACATAATCTAACCGCAGCCCTACCCGCATAGCGACCAGCTTGTTCTTCTCCATATTCAAAGACAACATTATACACCCCTGGCTCGGCGGATTCTCTGGTACGACCAAAACCTACGGGCATTCCTGCCAATTCTTGGAGTTCTAGAGCGACGTGTTCGACGATATGCCCCATATAAGTACCTTCTCGAACCCGTTCAAAAAAGCCCCCTCGATAACCAGGAGAACAATAATGTTCTATGAGGCTGGGCAATACTTTGACTAATCCTTCGTAAAAGCCAGGAATTTGATTGGAGGGTTTATCTGCTAATTCCTCTAAATCGAGACGCATCTGGATTAGTTTATTGCGTCGAATACTCCAATAGTTGGGGCCACGTAAGGTTTGGGTTTTCAGAATTCTCATCTTTGCTCTATGTTAGACTTTGGATGCGATCGCCGTTAAGAAGTCTTTACTGATTAGTTTCCCTTTGTCAGAGGTCAGGCTACTGTTCATAGTGAACATTTTGCTGAATACTCAGATTAGCGAAAATTGCCTTTTAAGGGAAGTAATAAAGTCAGGTATTCCTGACTTTATCTCTAGTTGGTAATTTATTAACTGTAAATATTGATGCTGCAAGTCTAAGATTTACCAGGTATGGGTTGATGCTTTTGTAAATTATAGCGATCGCCATGACAGAGTACGTGTAAGCGCACATTATGCAAACTTAAAGGCTCATTGCCCTGAACTTGAGGTTGATTGGTGTGGGTTATTTCCGTAGCATCGACAATAGTAACCGTGCCTCTACCCATAATTTGAATATTGCCATCTGCCTCAAACATCGCGCAGGTATCCTCATCAATACCAACTCCAATTAGATTTGGATGAACGCTAATAGCACTGAGTAAACGGGCTAAACGATTGCGATTATAAAAATGCTGGTCTACCAGTACTTCAGGAATAATTCCCAAGCCTAACGCCATATCTACTAAAGTCCGATTGGGAGATTCTCCACTACTACCACCAGCAATCATCTGATATCCCATAATTGCTGCTCCCGCGCTCGTTCCTGCTAGGGTAATTTCTTTAGCTCTGGCTCTTTGAATAATGCGATCCATTAGGGGTGTTTCTGCCAAGAGTCCACATAAGCGGAGTTGATCTCCCCCAGTGATAAATACACCCGTACATTCTTCGACAAATTTAAGATAGTAGTCATCGCTCCCGCGATCGCGATCGCGTACATCTAAGACTCTTAGTTCTTTTGCTCCCATCTCTTCAAAAATTCGCAAATAGCGATCGCCAATTAATACTGGTTCACGAGAAGCAGAAGGAATAATAGCTATTTTCGCGTCTAAACTACCAGAACGAGCAAAAAAAGTGTGTAGTATTTCTCGTCCATGGACTTTATCTTCTGCGCCACCAATAACTAAAATGGCGTTAAGAGTAGATTGTGAGTGTTGGTCTAAGTTTGTCTGAGGTTCTATCTTCTGCATAATCGTGTCTTGCGGACATCCAGATAATATCTATATACTATGTAGGTTGGAATACTTAATCAAATAATTCAAAAATTAACTTCTGTGCGCTTCGATGTCATTACTTTATTTCCTGGTTTTTTCACTTCTCCTCTAAGTTCTGGTTTAATTGGCAGAGCTTTAGCTCAACAAATTGCTCGGGTTAATTTAGTTAATCCTCGCGATTTTACTACAGATAAGCACCACCGCGTTGATGATGAACCCTATGGTGGGGGAGTAGGTATGTTGTTAAAACCCGAGCCTATTTTTGCAGCCATTGAGTCTTTAGCAATGTTACCAAGAAAAGAGATTATTTTAATGTCTCCTCAAGGTCAATCTCTCAAACAACCATTATTGCAGGAATTATCTCGCAACTACGACCAGTTAATTGTAATTTGTGGACATTATGAAGGAGTAGATGAAAGAGTTCGTCAGCATTTAGTAACTAGAGAAATTTCGTTGGGTGATTTTGTCTTAACTTGTGGAGAAATACCCGCATTAGCTCTAATTAACGGTGTTATAAGACTTTTACCAGGGACAGTAGGTAAAGCAGAATCTTTAAAAGCAGAAAGTTTTGAAACGGATTTGCTAGATTATCCCCAATATACCAGACCAGCAGAATTTCGCGGTTGGTCTGTACCAGAAGTATTACGTTCGGGAAACCATCAGGCGATCGCCCAGTGGCGCAAACAAGAACAAATTAAAAGAACACAAGAGCGTCGTCCCGATTTATGGGCAAAATGGGAAGATAAGAATGAGTGAGCGAAATTTACGGTGGCAAAAATTAAACTCTATGAAGTAATAAGTAATGAGTAATAAGTAAGAAGTTGAGTTTATCGCTTAGCCTTCAATTCAAGACGAGTGACTTCTTTAAAATTTAGCTCGGATTAAGCAAGCGATCGCTCGGAAAAATTTGATATCCTCTTCAAAAACTACCAGCAAAAAAAAATAGCCCCGTCAGAGGCTAGGATATTAGAAGGAGCAATAAATGAAAAATATCAAGTTAAGATAACCATATCTTTCAATCGAGAATAATTAGGGAAGACAATCTTTTCAAGAAGGATGGCAAAAAATCAAGTTTTAGCTTCGATCGTTTCTGTATTAATTTTTGCCCTCTTTTTTTCAGGACAAATCAATTCAGAACCAGCTATGGAAGCTATAGTTAAAAAACAGGCTTTAGCTTGGGAACAAGGAGATGTATCGAGTATAGTAGAAGATTTTGCTCCTTCAGCTACTTTCATGGCTGCTGGTCATATTTTTCAAGGTGTAGAGGCAATCCAAAAAGCAGCAGAAGATTATTTCCGTCAGTTTACAGACACGAAAGTCACCATCAAAAGAGTCATTCTTGAGGGGAATCAAGGGGCGGTAGAATGGGATTGGAGCGATCGCCATAGGCAAACTGGTGAGCAATCGGAAGCAGAAGATGCCATAATTTTTGAACTACAAGATAACGGCAAGATTGTTTACTGGCGCGAATATATTGAAAAGAAACAATAAGTTATTATTTGTTGGTACATAGAAACTAATAAAACTAAGATTTTCGATCGAAGATAGAACTATTCCTAATTTTAATTCAGAGAGACAAGAAAAATCGATCGCCCAATGGTATTTATTAGTTTTTCTTTCAGGATTTGCAGCTATTTCTTGGGAAATTATTTGGTTTAGAGTTTTAGATATCGCTTTACAGTCTAATGCTTATACCTACGCTCACTTACTCGCTTTTATTTTAGTTAGCAACGGTTTGGGTAGTATGTTGGGGGCAAAGGCGATCCGCTATATTCGCCAACCGAAAAAAACGTTTTTATTAATTCAAGGCATAGTGGCATTGTATTCGGCGATCGCAATCTGGGCAATTACTCTTTTTTGGCAAAATCACCCCGATCTACGTTCGGATATTGGCTACATTGACCTCAATAACATTAGTTTTGCCGTAGTTTTTAAATATCTGATCGTACCTGCGGTGATGCTAATTCTGTCTAATTTATTATTGGGCTTTTATTTTCCTATAGTGCAAAAAGCCGTTCAAAAAGACGATCGCTCGATCGCTAAACGAGTTGGTTCAATTTTGGTGGCTAATATTCTCGGTAATACTCTCGGTAGCCTTGTAACGGGTTTGGTTTTGTTAGATCGATTGGGAACTTCAGGTTCAATTCGGCTACTTTGCTGTTTGGGATTGGGATTTATTTTAGCAATTCGCCCTAACTGGGTAAGAGCAAAATTTACTTTAATTTTAACGCTGATTGTTGTGGTAACAACTATTCTGTTTCCCAGTAATAATCATCTTTGGGCAGCTTTACAAGCAGTTGACAGTGATGCCTATTTTATCGTAGATGAAGATTCTACTAGTGTAGCAGCGATCGCCGAAACCGATGGGCAAGGTGTATTGTTCGCTAGTGGGCAAATTCAGGCAAACTTTCCTTATCTGCATATTCATGGTCTATTAGGTAGTGTACCCGCTTTACTTCATCCTAATCCAACTCAGGTAATGATTATTGGTTTAGGTTCGGGAGGTACGCCTCATAGCATTGGGGTAAATCCTTTGACGGAAAAAATTACCATTGTCGAACTTTTAGGGGCAGAATTAACAGTCCTCCAAGAATATGCTCAAACTCCTGTCGGTAAACCCCTCAAGCATTTATTTCAAGACCCCCGTTATGAAATTATTGTCGGTGATGGACGCAGAGAATTAGTTTTAAACGAGCAAAAATTTGACATTATCGAAGCAGATGCCATTCAGCCTTGGCGATCGCACGCAGGGATGCTTTATTCAAAAGAATTTTTTCAAGAAGTACAGTCTAAATTAAAACCTGGGGGATTTTTTGTAGAGTGGAATGTGGGAGCAAATACCAAAGAAACCATGCTCGCTGTTTTTCCTTATGTTACTAGTGTAGGTATTGGCGAAAATCTCTGGATTTTGATTGGTAGCGATCGCCCTGTGGATTTCGATAAACAGAAATTACTAACTAAACTAGATTTACCAGAAGTTATCGATTTTTTAGACAAAGCAGGAATTGAAGTAACCAGAGTCCGTCAGGATGTCAAAGCAGCAAAAGTGAAACAATATTCTCAGGCAAAAGATGGTATACCACAACAGATTAATACAGATTTATTTCCACGGGGGGAATATTATCTTAACTAGACTTAGATTTTCGTCGCCACAAGGTATTTCTTGCTTTGAGGAACAGACCCAAACCCCCATACGGTTTTAATTCCTATAAGTGATATCATAGGGCGATCGCTTTTACTACAACCTATTTGTTGGGATTTGCAGCGGTTGGTGGTACATCGTCAAAGAGATGGCGATCGCTCTCGTCAACATTGGAGTTATTCTCCAGATAGTACCGCAACCAATCGCAACCCCTCACCATCAGCTCCTCGAAAGATTCAATCTGCCATAACTTAGCAGTCTCATCAGAGCCAGCAGTAGCTAGTAAGCTACCATCGGGACTGAAACTGACGCTTTCAACATAATATTCTGAGTAAATAACATGTTGGCTAATATGTCTAAATTCAGCTAACTGCTGACCCTCCAAGTTCCATACACGGACAGTGCCTTCAGAACCAGAGGTTGCCACCAAATACTTGCAACCTAAATCAGTACTTTTTATAAAATCAATACTTCTGACCTCCCAATGCCTCCCTTTGCATGTCGCCATCGGTTCAACTGATGAATCCCATAAATGAGATAAATTCCATAAACGCGTAATACCTTCATACCCACCAGTTGCCAGGTATTTTCCATCAGGGCTAATACTGAAGAAAACGCCCCCACCAAGTTTTCCACCCTTAAATTGAGCGAGTTCTTTGCCGTCTAAGTCCCATAAGCGGATAGTTCCGTCATTGGAGCTAGTAACCAATTGTTGACCATTAGGGGTAAAACTGATGCTTTCGACTTCGCGTTCATGTCCTTTACATTGAGCTAGTTGATTACCCTCTAAGTCCCACAAGCGCGCGGTGCGATCCTCTCCTGCGGTGGCCAACCGACTGCCATCAGGGTTAAAACTGACGCTCCAGACCTCATCTTCATGTCCCTTACATATTGCGAGTTCTTTGCCCTTTAAGTCCCACAAACGAACAGTTCCATCTTCTCCAGCAGTTGCTAGTTGCTGACCATCAGGAGGGCTAAAACTAACTTCTAATAATTTGCCACTGTCTGCCGAGAACTTTCTGAGTTGATTACCCTTTAAGTCCCACAAACGAACAGTTTTGTCTTGTCCAGCAGTTGCTAGATTTTTTCCATCAGGGCTAAATTTGACACTATTGACCCAGCCTTTATGCCCTGTGAATTGAGAGATATATTTACCCTTTACCTCCCACAAGCGGGCAGTGTCATCTTCTGCGACAGTAGCTAGTTGATGACCATCAGGGCTAAAAGCGATCCTGCAGATTCTGCCTTGATGTCCTATAAATTCGTCAATCTTGTTGCCCTCTAAGTCCCATAAATGAACCGTTCCATCTTCTCCACCAGTTGCCAGAAGTTTTCCATCAGGGCTGCTAAAGCTAAGCCATAAGACCGACGAACCAACATATGCTTGGAAGATTTTATCAAGTTGCATAGTTTCCAAATTCCACAAGCCGACAGCACCGTCCCCTCCAGCAGTTGCCAGAAGTTTTCCATCAGGGCTAAAATTAGCGCAAGCGATCCAAACATCATCACCTTTATGTCCTCTAAATTTTTCTAACTGTTGTCCCTTCAAGTTCCACAAGCGCGCGGTGCCGTCAGCACTAGAAGTAGCTAAAAGCTGACCATCGGGACTAAAACTGATGCTTGTGAGCCGAGCCTCATGTCTTGTAAATTGAGCAAGCATATTACCCTTTAAGTTCCATAAGCGAGCGGTTCCATCTTTGGAGGCACTAGCTATTAGTTGACCATCAGGGTTAAAAGCTACTGAAGAGACAAAATCATCATGACCCCGAAATGGTGGAGCAAAGAGTTCTCCTTTTTTAAAGTCCCACAAGCGAAAGGTGAGGTCGTCTGCTCCGCTAGCTAACAGGTAGCTCTCAGGGCTAAAACTTAGACACCAGACTCTGCCTTGATGTCCTATAAATTTTTTGTCAAGCTGCTTGCCCTCTAAATTCCAGAAGCCGATGTCGCCGTCTTCTCCACTGGTAGCTAATTGTTTATCGGGGAGAAAAATCGCATCCAAAAACCCACCTCGATCTAATCTCAGGCATTTGCGCTCCTTCACTCCATAAACCGTCTTTTGCAGAATTTTTCTCACTTGATTCTTTAAATCAGTTTTTTGTGAGATTAACTGCGAAAATTTTTGCTCTTCCTGTTGAAATTTTTGCCCTGCTCGTAGACTATTTTTCAACGCCTTTAAAGGATTCGATTTCAAAAGTGCTTCTGAGGATTCGGTAAGAAGTGTAATTTGTTCTTTTAGGTCTTTTAATATACTTTTTTGAACAAATTCTTGTTCTAATTGATTAAGCCAATTTTGCGATGAACTTAGAACATCCTTGAGAAGATCCAAATGAGGATTGTCATGCCAAAGATAATTATCCGCTTGATTAACTTGTGTTTCTCTAATTTTGTCCCACTCAACAGCCTGAGGCGTTAGTTGCCGTTGCAAAATTAAATTTTCCTCGTTTTCTTTTTTCCACACGAGTAATTTATCCCACCCCTGCACCAAAGCATCATGAGCTGGTTCTACATAAGGTTCGCCTTGAAAATTAGAACCTTCAACAATTAAACGAGCATCAGAAAAACGTTTAATAACTGTTTTCACCCGCTTGTTTTCTTCCTTATCAGCATACACCAGTTCATATTTAGGAACCTGTCGCCGTGCTAACTCGCCACCCTGCAATGAAATCATCCGCAGCATTACCCGACATATTATGTTTTTATAAGCGGTGTTTTTATAATCGGGGTCTTTAACTAAGCGATCGTACTCTTTGTTAGCACGTTTGGTTATAGAACCAACAACTCTTCCCAACTCTTCATAATCTTTCTTCGTTAAGGCGCGGTTATCTCTTGTGCGATCGCCTGAATACTTCAGGTACAATTCACTGAGAGTGAAAGAAAGCAAAGGTAAAGCACCAGGCATTTGTCCAACTTCATTAATTAGTTCGTCTACCAAGCTGGGAGGGTCGAAATATAAGACTTTTTCCAATGCTGGTTTCTCAATCACTTCCCGTAATTCATCCTGGGTCATCGGCGGCACCACAAACCGAGTATCATCATTCCAGTAGTCTTTGAGTACGGAGGTTTGAAACTGCGCTTCAAAGTCGAGTCGCAGGGTGATAACTACATGGATCTTGTCGGGATATTTAGCGATCGCATTTCTTATCAGTTTCTGAAATTGCTCTCGTTCTGCGTCACTCTTACACAAAGTTATCAATTCTTCAAACTGATCGACTGGTAGCAAAAGTTTAGTATTGGAATGACTACTGCTCCAGGTTTCAATAATTGTTATCAAATAGGTTTCTTGTTTTAGTGCTTTACTTAATTCCTCAATAGGTTTTTTTAGCTCCTCATGTAGCTGTTTTCGTTTATTAAATTTATTAATCCATAGATTAACAAGTTGTTTTTCTGTATCGTTATTATTACTAAAAATATCTCGCAAAGATTGTTGGAGTTCATCTGTAAATTTCAAATGCTCAATATCAAATAGATCGTCTCTCAGTGTTAACTGTTCAACTACCTGTAAAAGTTCAGAATTTGGATTATTGTATTTCCTAATAAGATTTTCCAAATCATGCTTTTTTTTCTTCAGGTCTTCACTCAATTGCTTAATGTATGATATTGTTTGAGCAGCGTCTTCATCAGTAATTGGTAAACACACTTGTGCTAAAGAGTTAAAAGGACTTTCCCCCGGTCGCATTGGGTCTAAAATCTTAAACTGATGCTCTTGGGAATTACGCAGATTGGGTATCAAGCCAGCTTTAACTATACTGGATTTACCTATTCCCGAAGCACCGAGTACTATTGTAAAAGCCTGTTTGTTACTTACAACTTGTTCACGAAGCTCTTTGATACTTTCTTCTCTACCAAAGAACAATTTACTGTCTGTTTCATCATAAGACTGTAATCCTTTGTACGGATTATTTTCTACGTTTAGTGGTGGTGCATCGTCCAACTTATCTCGGTCAAAATAAGGCAACAGAAAGATAAATTCCCCTTTATCATGTTTTCTAAGTGGACACAGACCGGGAGTTTGTCGCTTATAGTTATTTTCTGTGAGGATTTCAACCTTATCCCGCAGATATAAGTAAAGCTCAGTTGCCGTGATGATACCATCTTTATTAAGGTCAGCACCTTCATCAGCACCCCCACACAAAGCATCAAACAGAGCTTTGGCAAAGGGAGAATTAACTTCATTTCCGTCTGTTACTATCCCGCGTGAACCCAACGAATCCAAAGCTTTTTGGTCATCAGCTGCTGAAGTAATCACTTGCCAAGCTGCATCGCTGATAAAGCGATCGTAACGTTCCTTATAAACTTTAACTTTGGGCAAAATTTCCCGCTTGAGGCTTGCCCAACGGAAGGCTCCTGCAAAGCAGCAATCGAGAATAGCTAACATATGTCGGCAGGGAAGTGCGTTCAAGGCATCATGCAATTTCTGCATCGGCAAATAGGTACTGCTATCCCCTGATGTGGCATCTTGAGGAATGAGGTAACCCACTGGTCCCTCTTGATTTTCCAAAGCATCTAAAGCAATGCCATGTCCTGCAAAATAGAAAAGGAGGCGATCGTCTTCAGTTACCGTAACTTTTTCGTTGTCAAGAGGTATTCGTCCTTTTTTAAAGTCTTCAATCAGTTTTTTAAGCTGTTTGATATTTGCCTCTTCATTTAACAGCAACTTCACCTTATACTCATTTTCTTTCTGATATTTCTCTTTAAGAGACTGATGTTGCGTTTTAATAATATCAGCAAGTTTTTGAGCATCTAGTTCTGCTGTCTCTAACTTTTTAATGCCATTGTTATAATTATTAATACCAATAATAATAGCGAAATTACGGTTGAAATTATGTTTGAACATTAGTGATTCTCCTCAGTCTCCTCAGTTCATCAATGCAAAGTAGAAACCGCTTTACTTACCAATAGCAGTAAATCCAGCCCAATGATAAGGAGACTGAAATGGTTTTTCATCAATACTTTTACTTTGAGCGTTCTTGGCTACAATCTCACGCATCTGACGCATCGAACGTTCAATTTGACGATTACTGCTACTATCAAATTGCCAGTTATTTGCCCACTTTTCTAAATCTTCCCAAGTAATATTCCGTAGCCAATGTTGGGCTTGGTTAAGTGCCACTGCTACCGAAACATCTTCACCCCCATCAAAAGCAGCTTTGAGATTTTGCAAGAATTTAATCATCAAATACGCTGTAGACATATCGTCTACTGTCCACAGACTACTTACCACACTGGAACTACCTGCATAGAGAAAACCACTGGGTAAGCCGATATATTCATCGCTGATATTATTAAAGTCTATTAAGCCTGTTTCACAAGCGGAAAGAACGACAAGACGACATTTGTTGAGGTCAAAACCTCGCTCAAAAAGATTGCCCAAGGTGAGGCATTTGCTTAAATCTATGAATCCCTTAGAGGTTTTCAAATATTGTTTGGGGTCAGCATCCGTGGGGATAGAAGAAACTCTAGCATCTGCTAGTAGCAGAAAAGGTGAGTCTGGGTTAAAAGAACCGTGACAGGAGAAGTGAAGGTAATTCACCTCCTGTAGGTGTGGTGTAGCTTCATTTAGGGCTGCTTTGGTGGCGTGGCTGTGGGACAATACTTTGTGAGAGGGGAAGAGAGACAAAATGCTGTTTACTTCCTGGTCGGTGAATTGAAGGTCTCCTGTCGGGTTTTGAACAGCAAATAGGGATTGAAAATCAGGACGTTCGCGCCGTTGCACTTGTTGTAGCAGTTGACAACTAGGTGCATAACCTACACCCAGAGGGAATCGGTCAAGTAGGTATGATTCTCCTACAGGTAATGCATGAATAGGTAAAAGATGCAAGAAGCGATGGGGAATGAGGATTAATCTGTCGTATTGTTTTTCGGGTATTTGCTCTAAGATTGACTCAAAGTGCAGGATTTTTGATAACTGCTTCAGGCGTTTTTCTAGCTTATCCTGCCATTGGTCTTTACCTGTCTTATCGTAGTCTTGCAGATATTCTCCTACCCAATTTACCAAAGCTTCTAGGTCTTCTGGTTGAGATTGCCAAACAGTGACCTCTCTGGATATGAGATAATAGGTAAGGCTTATGAACCATAGGTCAGACTTTGCTGCTTCTATAGGATGATTCTTTTGTATCTCTCGATACCATTTTATCCATAACCCTAGAAGAGCCTCTTCTCCTTTCGGCTTAACAATAAACGCCAGAATTTTATCGTTGAGAATATACCACTCGATAATGGCTACACGCTCATCCAAAGTAGCCTGAAATGAGTCAAATTTGAAACCATAACCAACGGGTAAGTAGCGATTTTGCAATTCATTACGCTCCTGTCGCAACTGTTGGAGAGATTGTGCTAAGACTTTTGGATTGTTAGCTTTGCTATGCTGGATTTGATATTGTCCTGTAGCTATTTTATCCCTGTATGTTTCTAGTTGCTTCACCACTTCTGGGGGGAAGATCGTTTTAGAGTCATGTTCTAGAATCTGTTCAACTAAGTTGCGGGTTTTGCTACGTTCAACATATTCAATCGCTTCCGTAACATTACCTAATTCTAGGCACACTTCTACCATGCGGCTATGAAGATCGTTCCATTGTTCCGCTTGTTTGCGTTTGGTATAATTGCCAGAAATAATTTCATCTCGTAAAACTTCTACTGTTTCAATGGCGGACTGAAAAGCTTTATATGCTTCTGTAAATGATTTTGCTTCTTGGAATGTAATGCCGATGTTACTTAAAGTTTTTGTATGATCTTCTGGCAATGCGTCACTGGTTCTGACTATTAACGCTTTAGTATATGCAGCGATGGCACGTTCAAAATTTACCTCCCTATCTCCTGCTATTCTGAATAAGCCCAAATAAGCATTCCCTAAATTATTTTGTGTCTTTGCCCATTGTTCGGGGAAATCGTTATAAGTTAGTATCTCTAATGCCTTATTAAAACAAGTTATTGCTATTTCTAAATTCTTGGCGGACTCGCTCTTGATTCTGTATAAGTAAATATTTCCCAAATGAGTTTGTCCCACTGCCCATCTTTCGGGAAAATCGGTACGTGTATAAACTTCAATAGCCGCCTTACAAGCTTTGATTGCATTCTCTAAATTATCTGCTCGTTCCTCATCATTTGTCTTCAAAAAAGCATTCACCAAATTAATTTGTACCATTGCCCATTCTTGGGGAAAATCGGTACGCTTATAAACAGACAAAGCATTATTGTAGGCGGCAATTGCCTGTTCTAGATTATCTTCTGGATTGCCTTTAATTCTTTCGTTGTAAGCACTTCCTAGACTATTTTGTATATTTGCCCAATCTTCAGAATATTTGAGACGGGTGTAAACAGACAAAGCATTATTATGAGCAGCGATTGCTTTTTCTAAATTCTCTGCGCGGTCGCCCATTATTCTTTTGCTGTAAGCATTTCCCAGATTAGTTTGTGTTCTTGCCCAATCTTCAGAATATTTGAGACGGGTGTAAACAGACAAAGCATTATTATGAGCAGCGATTGCTTTTTCTAAATTCTCTGCACGATTGCCTAATAGTCTATCGTCACTGTAAACAGATCCTAAACTATCTTGCGTCATTGCCCAATATTGGGGGTTTGCCCTGGAGGTGTAAACTTCTAATGCTGCATTAAAGGCATTAATTGCCAGTTCCAAATTATTTGACTTATTTCCCAGTATTCTTTCAATATAAGTTTTACCCAGATTATGCTTTGTATTCGCCCAGCTTTCGCTCAATTTAGTACGAGTTCGTACTTCCAATGCCTTATGATAAGCAGCAATTGCTTTTTCTAAGTTATCTTCCCTATTACCTAAAATTCTGTCACTGTAAGCATTACCCAAATTATATTGGGTCATTGCCCAATCTTCAGAATATTTGAAACGGGTGTATACTTTCAAAGTTTCAATATGAGCAGCGATGGATTTTTCTAAATTCTCTGCCCGCTCTCCCAGTATTCTGTTGCTATAAGCAGACCCCAAATTACATTGAGTCACTGCCCAAGTTTGGGGATATACACTAGGGCTACAAAGCTCTAACGCATGATTATAAGCAGCGATAGCTTTTTCTAAGTTATCTGCCCTATCACCTAAAATTCTGTCACTGTAAGCATTACCCAAGTTATATTGCATCATTGCCCAGTGTTTGAAAAAGATGTTACGGGTTATATTCACCATCAAGTCTTTGGAATGTGCATTATTGCTTAATATATTCAGTGGGATTTCATACCCTATAATTGCAATTTCTATATTGCTAGCTTTATTGCCTAAAGAAAGCTGGGAAATAAAAACGCTAAAATTCCCAATGGCTCTAGCTACCAATAGTGCTTCATATGGCTGAACTTCTAAAATAGTATCTTTTGCCCAAATGCGTAATACTTCAGCTAGAGTTAAATTGAGTTTCTCTGTGTTTGCTTGGAGTAAGGGATAAACAACTTCTGCGTCCCCTCGGTTTGTTGCTGTTACTCGCAGTATCTGTAGTAAAAATTGTAAATAAGTTTCTGACTCTTCTCCCAAACCTTCTTGTCTCAGGTGAGCATAATATTTCTCCCCGTTTCCCCGCAGATAAGATGGTAGGGATATTTCAGCCAACGTTTTTCCTACTAAATTTTCAACCCATTTTCCAATTTCCCACATTGTCAATCCTCCAAATGCAGTGTCGTCTTCGCCATAACTTCCAGTGTCTGCAAAAAGTCAGTGTCAATGTATATTTCAAAGAATTAATCTTAAGCTTTTGTCATAACAATTTGAATAAAATTCCGAAAATAAGCTTAGATCTGTTCTTCATTCATGAGCCAATATCTCTATCCTCTTTAACTACTTTCATTATCTTTTGACCTACAAAAAATGAAGCTTTGCTTTTACATATATATACCTATTTCCAAGGCATAAGGTATTTGTCCGAGGCGATCGCTCTGCGCTCAAAGTCAAACACAGCACTATTCTGTTGCGATCGCTGTAAGTAAAGCTTTTAACCCAACTTCAGTAGGTTCATTCAGGAAGTAACTCATGTGGTCACAAGGTACTTCTTGAATATGGGGAGGATGCGATCGCCCTTTAGGAATACTCTTGATACTATCCACTTTGACAGCTATATCATTCGGCTCGCCAAAGAAGGGAAATTCTACAACTTGATTAAATAAACGTTGTTGTAGCCGTTCTAGTATGGATTTTTTCTCAGCTTGTTGCTCCAATGCTGCGGGAATAATAGAGGTATTGCCAGCAATAATTGAGTAGGGAATACCGGGGTCGTCACTGGCTGCGAGAGAGTTGAGAAAATCGGAAGTTGGGTTCATTTGGGCTAGGGTTACCCGAATGTTTTTTTCTAATGTACCCATCAACATAGCTACCACTTTTGCAGGCCAAGCAACTAGAGAAAGACCGTTAAGTCCAATACCCAGAGTAAGTTTTACCCAATCTTCCACCACTGACCAAGGAGAACCTGCATTTGGGGTACCCAACATAATCAGGTGTTGGACAATTTGATTACCTCCTTCTCGTTCGATAAACCAGCGAGATACCAAACCACCCATTGAATGAGCGATAATGTGCAGTTCTTTACCGTGGTTTTCTGATAAACCCACATCTCTTAGTCGTCGTTTTAATTGTTGGGCATTCTGCTCAATAGTAGTATTCAGGTTTTCGTAGTCAAAGGTCAGAACTAAGTCATAAAGTTTGCCGATGAAACGCTCTTGCCCATCTGGTTGCAATACGGGCTGTTTGATTGTAGAAACCAAACTTTCAGTGTCGCCGATAATCCCGTGGATGTAGAGGGCAATTCGTTTTGCGTTTGCTACCTGCTGTTTAACATAATTTTCATCCTGGTTATAGGTTACTTTCTTGTCCTCTCCTACTTCAGCCACTGCTAAGATGGGATACTTAAATTCTCGCCCAAAGTACTTACCGATAACTTTTTCAAAGAAGATGCGAATAGAACCTTGCAGGCTGCGTTCTTCCTGACTAACGGGGGCTGGTAATCGTTCTAACTCAATTTCAGTTTTGCCATCGACCGTTGGTTTACCGCGACCTAAAGGTAAGAAAAATTCCCCGTCATAGCCCACAGGAAGCAAGTATTCATTGTCTGCTAGGGGTGCATCAACTAATAACTTCAGAGGTGCATCTGGAGTAACAACTTCGTGGTCTGCAACGTCGCTCAGTTCCAGTACACTTAATCCTGGGTCTGTACCCCGACTAGTAGTAAATTGAAAGGGTTGAATAACTTCTGGATCTTCCCGCAGGATGGGAGGCACAATTTTATTACCCAAATCTCGGCTAACTTGCGGGGTGGTGGTTAAACGAGCATTTGCTTCTAAGCTGGGATGGGGTTGTAATTTCACCCCTACTCCTAATTGTTGTTCTTGTTCGCGAGGAACTGGAGTAGAATCCAAGGGACGGACTGTAACGATCGTGATTTCCTCTGCATACCAATCGTCAAACCTGACTGAGTCTGCTGGCTCTATTTCGCGATCTTGCGTGCGATTCATTAAACGCTGAAGACTACTTTGATTTGGAGATTCTATATCTCTCGATCTAGTTCGAGACACGTCAAGTTTATCCTGAGATAGCAATCTCGCGTCAAATTCATCATTGCTCACAATCATTTTAATCATGTCTTTGTACTCAGTAATCCCTTGTTGCCAGTAATTTTCTGGGACTGTGAGTTTCAAATCTCCTCCATCTAGAGCATAAGCTTCTTCTCCTGCTTCCAGCCTGACAAAACCGGCTGAAAAAAATGGAGCACTGATGGAAAAACTATCCGAAAGATTGACTAAAGAACAGTAAAGTGGCTTATTAGTTGTATTGGTAAGTTTAAGTTTAAATTCCGGTGGTTGCCATTTCCCATTCTGATATTTGTATGGCAAACGCATTTGCTTTGATGGCGATAAATCCTCATCAGCAAAGATAAGTTCCATCTTCACATCACCAGCTTTTATCTGAGTCGCCGCAGTATTCGAGAGTTGTGCAATTTGTGTCCAGCGAGCAATATGTTCTAAGCGTTTAATTACCTTAGCTGCGTTCTCTGGGGTATAACCATCAATTTGAGCTACTAGGGCTCGTTCATCTGTCGGTCTGGCTATTATATACTGGTTATTGCGACACAACAGCCGAAACTCGGCGTTGTCAATTTCTTCTTCTTCGCGGACATAGGCTGAGGGTTTATCATTAAGTCCGGCTGTTTGTAGCTGTTCCCGTGCCAGATTTACACCCGTTTCATCACCTTCAAAGTACACTCCCAAAGGGGGTAGGGGTAAACTGGTAACAACCGCTTTAAAAGTGCGATCGCTAGTCAGGTTTTGCAGCCCTTCGATATTTATCTTGCTCTTAGTTGGCAATACCTGAGTCACTTTGGCTGTCCCCACAGCTTTTGAGGGGTCGCGCAGATCGTCGATAGTGGCATCAAAGGGAAACAGTGCCAGTAAAGTAGTTTCGCTATTTTTGGGTGGTTGAACTCCGTGAACAGCACCACCTTCAATTGTCCAGCCAGAATTTTGATCGTGCTTAACAATAAAATAGGGTTCAACTTCGGCGATCGCACCATCAAGGAAAAATTTGTCACCATCCTCGGAATGATTCACTTCCAATTGCGGAGACTGATCTCTACTTTCACTGCGGACGATGGCATTTGTGCGTGCAAATAAATCCCGATAAGTCAGCTTTCCGTTTGTCTTGGAAAGTGTATCCATCAAAAAATAAGAGAAATAACCCCGATGTTTGCTACCGTATTCCTTTGCTGTTTCGTGGTCTCGACAAGCTGCTAGAAGCACATGACGACCTTTTGGTATCTTCCAGCCAGTGGGGTGTTTTTCGGGATCGCGATTAGTATCTGAAAGTTTCTCTAACTCTTCGAGCTTAAAAATAAAGCTATCCAGGGGCCGTTTTCGCTTGTCTGCGGGGAAGCGACGTTCCTTAGTTTCTTGCATTGGGTCTTTGGTGCCAGAACCAGAGTGACAACAGTCCAGAATAATGGTTATATGCGGTTCGTTTTCTGCCACTTCCGCAATTAGTTTCGCCAATTCTTTATCTGCTAAATCCCAGCCGTTCTCGGTACGACTGTCGTAGCATACTAAAGTTTCATCTAAATGGTCTGGTTCTAGGTGCCAAAATTCCTTTGGTGCTTGCTCTTGAGAACCATGACCACTGTAGTAAAAAAGAACTACATCATCTTGTCTAGCTTGACGAAGATGATTCCGGAAGCCATTAATAACTTCTTCGCGGGTCGCCTGCTCATCTGTAAGTGTTTGTAAATGCAGTTGGTATTCTTGTCTGTCAAATCGTTCATTCAGATACCCTTCTATTGCTGTAATATCATTCACGCAGCCTTCGAGGCGATGTTTTGGGTTGGGATAGTCGTTAATACCTACTAGCAGAGCGTAAATCTGGTTAGTCATAGCGTCTATAACTAATTGCTAAATTTTATAAATATGTGTTTGTAAAGCAATTTGATTATTGACAACGCTGGAATGTCAATAAAGACAGTTATGATGGTTGCCTTGTAAAGATTTGATAAATATTGCTCTAATCTTTACATATTCTACAATTATTGCGCTTAATTCAGAATTCAAACTTTGTATTTTTTTATATTACAAACCAGCATCACTCACTGTCACAGACTGGAACAGCGATCGCTTTTTAGTTCAGTTCTTCCAGCGTAAACAGCGATCGCATACCGATACTTCTAATGTATTAGCTTTTCAGAGTACTTTCAGGCTGAATTTACTAACAAAAGTATAGTAAACTCAAATAACTTCGTGAGGTGCTGTCACCCGAATTCAGAGCGGGATGGGGTTCTCAAGGGGGCGATATGAATTCGCCTCACGATCCCTTGGCTTGTAAGCCCCGTCAAAAATTTTAGCCGATCGCAAGCTTACTCAAAATAACTAAAAATAAATTTATGAATATTATTACTAACTTACTATTTCCCAAGCCTACTTCTCCAGAAAAAAAGAAAACAAAAGGACTGCCACCACTCAAAAAAAGTCGTCGTGGGATTCAAATAAAATCATCCCCAGAAATCGAAAAAATGCGGGAATCTGCGAAAATTGTCGCTAAAGTCCTGAAAGAAATTTCTACCATGGTTAAACCAGGTATGACCACAGCAGAATTAGATAATTATGCTGAAGATAGAATAAGACAGATGGGTGCAACTCCTAGTTTTAAAGGTTATTATGGTTTTCCCGCTTCTATCTGCGCTTGCGTTAACCATGAGGTAGTGCATGGAATTCCTAGTGCTAAAAAAATACTCCGCCAAGGAGATCTACTTAAAGTAGATACAGGAGCATATTATCAAGGTTTTCATGGCGACTCTTGTATCACTATTCCCGTAGGCAAAGTAGGTAAAAATGCAGCGAAACTTATTAAAGTAGCAGAAGAAGCTTTAGATCGAGGCATTTCTCAAGTAAAAGCTGGTAATTATTTACTCGATATTGCTGGTGCGATCGAAGATTATGTCAAGCAACATGGTTACAGCATTGTCGAAAATTATACGGGACATGGTGTCGGTCAAAACCTTCATGAAGAACCATCTGTTTTTAATTTTCGCACAGATAAAATGCCTAATGTCAGATTAAAAGCAGGTATGACTTTAGCGATCGAACCGATTATTAATATAGGGTCAAAATATACTAGAACCTTGCGCGATCGTTGGACAGTGGTTACTGTCGATAATTCCCTATCAGCACAGTTTGAACATACCGTATTAGTAACCGAAACTGGCTATGAGATTTTAACCGACAGAAACAAATTGTAATTGTAATAGTTGTCCAATTCTTAGATATTGATTATTTCTGTATAGTTACCAAAAGAGCGATCGAATAGTACTAGTTACGCGATCGCTCTTTTTTTAACAGATGGAAAATGACGAATAACTAATAATTAATTAATAAATCCCCTAATTACTGGCGATAAAATTTCTTTTCTTTAGCAATCATCCAAGCAGCAATACTACCTCCCAAAAAGCCGAAAAGATGTCCTTCCCAGGAAATTCCTGGTTGAGAGGGTAAAACACCCCAAACTAAACCACCATAAAGAAAGAAAACAATAACTGATAATAAAATAGACGGGATATTCTTTTGAAAGTAACCTCTAAGTAACAGGAAACCCAAATACCCAAATATTAAGATACTAGCACCAATATGTACCGAACCCGTAGCTCCAAATAACCATACTCCCATTCCACCTACTAACATAGTTACCAGGGAAACAATATAAAAGTCGCTAGTTTCTTGAATCATGGTTAACCAACCAAGAGTCAGAAAAGGCACGGTATTGGCAACTAAATGTCCCAAACCACCGTGAAGAAAAGGGGCAAAGATTAAACCTTGTAGTCCGCTTAAGGTACGGGGTTCAATTCCGAAGCTATTTAACCGATCGTTTAACAGAAAAACATCCATCAGTTCTAGAATCCAAAAAATACCGATCGTGAAACTTAAAATAAATACTTGTTTTTGAAATTCACGGGCAAGGTGGTGCTTTTGATAACTGCTCATAAGTAAGTGTTAGAGAAATTGACTCTGGCTGTAATTGTACAAAAACTAAGATCTAAATATAGTTTTATTCTATTTCTTGGAAATTATAGTAAGGATTTAATATTATTCATATAATATAATTTTAAAAGTCTACTTACCCTGTATAACTTCTCAAGATTTTTAGTTATTCTTAACCTACAGGCTAAACTTTTGACAACCCTAAATTAAAATTATTTGATACTGGCATAAGGCTAAGAGGATTGCGATAGCAAATAACAAAAGACCAAGGGCGATCGTTTAAAGTTCCCGTCAGACTTGCCCAATGAAGTTAATATCTTCTAATTTGTTCTCTTTCTACTGCCTCAAATAAGGCTTGAAAATTGCCCTCGCCAAAACCCCGAGCTTTTTGTCTTCTTTCGATTATTTCCCAAAAAAAAGTAGGTCGATCGAAAATAGGTTGTGTAAAAATCTGCATAAGTAATGACTCTGGTGCATCTTGATGCCAATCAACTAATACTTGCTGCAATTCGATCTCTTGCCATTCCCAATCTTTCAAACTAGGAATAGATCGATCGTCGTGTCTTTGTTGCAATTGAGTGTAGTAAGTCTTGGGTACGGATAAAAAAGGAACACCTTGGGAGCGCATTGTCGCTACTGTTTGTAAAATATTAGTCGAGCGCAAAGCTATATGTTGAATTCCCGCGCCTTGATTAATCTCGATAAATTCTTGAATTTGCGAATCAGCAGAGGTCGGTTCATTAATATTAAATAATACTTGACCACTAGGATCGACGAGAGCTTCACTATATAATCCCGATCGCTTAGTGTTAATTTTAAAAGTTTGCCGAATTTCAAACCCAAATAAATTTTTGTACCAAGCAACTGCTTTGTCTAATTCACCAGCAGCGACATTTAAAACCAAATGATCGATATCTACTATCTCGGTATTGGTAAGAAATGGCTTTATACAAGCAAGATTTTCTCGATCGCGTAAGAGAAAATGCCAAGACCGAAGATCGGAGAAATTTTCAATTAAAGTATGTTGTAAGCAATCCCATCCTGCAATTTTTGCCCATTTTACTTCTCCTCGATCGCTTTTGTAAGTCTGTGGTGGTTGGAGAATTTTAACCCCTAAATACTCGGCTTTAGCCAAAATTGATTCTACATTATTAACTCGAAAAGCAATATCTGCTACTCCAGGAGAATGAGCATCAAGATAATCTGCAATGATGCTATTAGACTTGAGAGGCGAAGAAATAAGCACACAAACAGAGTTATTAGTTAGAACCTCGGTATAAGTATAGTTGTTTGCGCTTTGGGCGATCGCTTGAAAACCAATGTTACGACTTAACCAGTTGCTTGTTCGTGCTGCGTTTCTGGTATAAAAATGAACATGGTCGATTTGCATACAATTTCTACCAAAATAAATATCTATATTATTTAGTAGCGTAATTCGACAGTTCAAGGAAGCCCAAGCAAAAAAAAAGAGAAACCCAAGTACCAGCAATAGCTAACTCTAGAAAAATATTTGAGTTCGAGTCTCTCCGTCTGTATTAATTAAAATAGCTATAACGGAAAGACCTTTAACGCTGAGTTTAGCTATTTGATATTAGCTCTAGTATCTCGAACGGCAGCCCAAAATAGTAACCCAGTTAGAGGGATACTGAGAGCTAAAATAATGGTTGTTGTCATGCTGCCTAAGTCTGGTTGTCCCGAAGTCAACTCAAACACAGAACCAACACCAGCGATCGCCGTGATACAGCAAAGAGCCAAAAATATACCGCTTTTAAGGGTTATGGGGGTCACTTTAATTTATTCTCCTATTTCAATTAAGCTCGATCTATTACTATTTAACTGGTTTGACGGCATTTACAGCAAAGCCTTGCTTTTTCAATTCTTCGGTTAACGCCAAATCATTTTCTACTCGATCGACAAACATCACCCCATTAAGATGATCCATCTCATGCTGAATTACGCGGGATAATAAGCCACTAGCTTTAATTTTACGAGGTCTACCATTTTCATCTTTAAAAGATACTTCGATTTCATCGGGACGAGTTACGGCTAAATAAACTCCAGGAATACTCAGACAACCTTCTTCTAAGTCACATAACTCTTTACCATACTTAGTAATTTTCGGGTTGATCAATGCTAAAGGTGGTTTATCGGGATTATCTGGCTCACAATCAATAACAATTAATTGCTTGTTGATGGCTACCTGGGGTGCTGCTAAACCAATACCATTAGCACTATACATAGTTTGCAGCATCTCTTTAATAAGTTGACGGATACTATCATCTACCTTAGCGATTCTTTTGGCAGGTTGTCTTAAAACGCGATCGCCCAAATAATGGATTTCTAAAGGTGGTGTATCTAATTTTTTCTTTTCTACTGCGACAACAGAAGCCATAAATTTAACAAAAACTCTTAACTTTATTTCTTTCCTTCATGATACAACAGCTACCTCTCAAGCTGCGAAGTGCTAATCTGTCGCTGGATTTTGTTTTTGTTCTGGCTAAAAATTGCTAACCAAGATAGCCAAAAGACAATATTCTGTATATAGTTATATTACAATAATAATGACCGTGTCAGGTAGTAGTTGATGTTGATGCTAAATCCAGTTTGGGAAAAGTAGTTTCTGGTGCTAATTTTCAAGTAGGAGATATAGCAACCGTAGCTGAGTAATTAATTAAATAAACTTTTTATTTTGTTATTTTGTTATCTTTGAATCTCTTCGCCAGTACAGGGAGGAGATTTTTTTTGATTAGCTCGATCGCACTTATCCCATAATCAAAAAAATCGAAAATTACCCTTGACCCTCACGTAACGTCAGGTTTTAGTATTAAATCGTCAACCGCATTTCTCTGGTAAATGGGAACAGAGGCAAAGATGTCTAACTTGATGAAGATTGGGGAATTAGCCAAACAAACTGGACTCTCAATTCGGACTTTACACTATTACGATGAAATTGGCTTACTTTCACCTTCCCATCGTACAGAGGTTGGATATCGACTTTATAGTAACCAGGATATCATCCGCTTACAGCAAATCGTATCCTTACGACAGCTAGGCTTTTCTCTGAAGGAAATCCGCGAGTGTTTGAAAAACCCCGATTTTTCCCTTCAGCAAACTATAGACTTACATCGAGCCAAAGTAAAAGAGCAGATGGCTTTATTCCGTATATTACTCAAACGCTTGGATGTTATTTCTACAGAACTGCAAACCAGGCAAACCGTTGCGGTTGACAACCTAATTCAAGTAATAGAGACAATATCTATGTCCGAACAGCAGTATTTTACCCCAGAACAGCAAAAAGTTCTCGACCAAAGATTTTGTCAAGCAGAGGCAGAATGGCAAGAGATAATGACCCAAGTACGTGCAGAGATGGTTAGAGGTACAGACTTAAACAGTCCTGCCGTACAAAAGCTAGTTAGGCGTTGGCAGGGAGTCATGAAATTTTTGATTTGTGGCGACGAACAAATTTACAATTCCCTAGTAAAAATGTATCAGCAAGAGGAGGTAGAGGCTGCCAGTTACGGCGCAATGGATGCTGCCACATTTGACTATCTTCTCAAGGCAGTTTCATTTCTTTCGATTGGCGAAGATATGGATATAGCTCTATCGGCTAAAAACTATACTACCGACGCAATTCAAGTTATTCGTCTAGGAATAGATGCAGTTAGCCAGTTAAACTATAACTTCTTTGGAACAGAAGGGATGCTCTTAGGATTTTTAGCGGACAACTCTGGTGTTTCCTCACAAGTCTTAAAGTCTGCGGGAGTAACTTTTGAAATCGTACAGGATCGGATTGTGCAAATACTTGGTGAGCGTCCCAAACCCCAACTCGAAGCGTCTACTCCCAAATCAATTCCTTTTGTTCCCAGAGCTAAGAGAGTACTTGAGCTTGCTCGTCAAGAGGTAAACCAGTCAGATCAAAGTCGTATCAATTCAGGACATTTACTACTGGGCATTTTAAAAGAAACCAAGGAAATTGAGGAAGCAGGTCAAGCAGTTGGAGTGGCAGCCCATATACTACGGGATATATTAGAAATAGATTTAGTAAAGCTCGAACAACAACTTAGATTGGCAATGTCTCAGTAGTATATAGTTTTGGCTTTATGCTTTGCCAATATCAGTGAAATAAAGGGATTTTTTATCGATCGAAATCTCTTTTTAAATATAATTTTTGACCATCAGATAATTGTTGAATTTCGCTTGTTAAATCTAACCATGGTTGCAATTGTCCTGGTTGAAAAGTTCGACTCATTACTACATAAATAGAAGTCTGATCGCCACCAATACCAGCAGAAACTACTTTCTCCCAAGTAGGGCTAGATAATTCATCTATTACTTGCCAATGTCCATTTTGCCATTGCAATCTGCGTTGAAACTGAAACCCTGTACTTTTTTTGCCTGTAATCAATACTTGCTGTAAAATTTTACGAATTAAATTGGGAAAGAAACGCCCCACCGAAAGCATGACTATTCGCAGAATTATCAAATTTAGTGGATTCATTTGTTTTTGTTTTGCCCAACCTAATGAACCTTCAATTATTATTTCATTTTCTTCTACGATCGCTCGATAGTTATCTACTAAATGCCCGACAGCATTTTTAATTTTATTCCCTTCTTTTACTTGTAGGGAAAACTGAGTATCTGAGGCAATTAATTTCCCGTCGCAGAATAACTTAAATACTCCTCCTTTGTTTAAAGCTAAATATAATTCTGTTGTGTCTCGTCGATCGATTAATATTCCTCCTTCTTGTAACCAAAAACGCCCTGGAGGATGGGGTTTAATTTCTGGTCTATCTTCCCTATAATCGCGCCAAGCAAGCAAATAATTCCAGGTATGATGTCCGATAATGCGATCGTCCGCGTAACAAGGTGCTAAACCTTTGGCTAATCCCTGCAAAAAGCGATCGTTAATAGTTAACGCTTCCTTCATCCATTTGCCTACCAACTCAAAACCATGAGGGAAAAAATTATAAGTGTTGCGACTGGTATATTCTCCCCCATAAGAACCATCGGGATGAACGAACTGAGAAGCAAGAATTACAGCCTTGGCGATCGCATCTTTGAGAGGGTTACTCGGATTTAATTCGTAAACACGGGCTAAACAAGATATAGTTAGGGTATGATATCCTGGGTCACATCCTTCATATTCTTGAAACCAACCTTCAGGATTCTGCCAGGATAACACTTGTTCTAATCTTTCTTGCTTACTTTTGTCCCAGCGATCGCTTTTTAATAATCTAGATAATAACTCCAAACAGAGAACAATTAACGCTTGATGATTGGTTAATCTGCCACTTTCTTGGTGATGTGCCAGCCAGTCAGCCCGTTTGACAAAAAAGCGCAGTATTTCTGGGTTATCCAATCCCATTAGAGTATAACTTTCAATACAGGCAAGGAGAGAAAAAGCAGCAGCACCCCCCGCCCGTTCGTAAGGAAAATAGTCATCGCAAGAGCCATCGGGGTGAGAACTTTTTGCAGCGTAGAGAATAGCTGCTTCTACCCAATCTTTAATTACTGGCTGTTGGTAAAAAGCATTCCCCAGAATATCAGTATGATACGACAAAGCGAGAGGATAGACAAACTCCTGAGACATCCCACTCGGAAAATCTAATACCTTATACTGCCAAAAACTGCGATCGAAACAACCATAGGTAGGACTATGAGGATTGCGATCGAGAAGAGTTAAAATTTTGGGAATTTGGGCTAAAGCTTCGCGGGCAAATAAGTCTCTACTCATCAGATCGTTAATTAGTAATTAATCGTAGATTCTCTACAATAAATAAATTATCGGCATCTATTTTGACATAAAATAGCCGATCGAATCCTTCTTTATAACTGGGCATCTCTAACTTTTTATAAGTATCCAAGATACCAACTATGGGAATCTTTTTTTTACCATCGCGCTGGCTATTTCTCTGCTTACATTCTTCTAAATTAGATTGAAAATAATAACCAATAATTGTAAATCCTTTTGCTTTTGCAGGTTCTATATAACGACTTCGATCTGCGATGGTAGGATTTGTATTATCTATGACGAAAGGTTGTTTTGCTTCCAAACAAGCATTAAATATTATCTTTTCTCGATGACGAGTTTTAAGCATATCCAAATTAATTCTGATGTGGGTATCGATAAACTTTTCTCGATAAAAAGAAGATTTTCCAGAAGCTTGTAAACCCATAAAAATAATTGCTTCCATTTTATCTGAACTCAACTCTTGTAATATTTATCTAAGTACAGGACAAAAATTGTCAGGAATGGAGAAACTCATTATATTTCAAGTTTAAATCAGTAACAATTGAACGAAGATGACGGAGAAATATCCTGAAATTCACTGGCGAGACATTTTTGATTTTCGTAATCTTTTAGCTCGCTACTGGCGTATCGATTTGAACGTTATCTGGGCAATTCTCTAACCGGAAGGTGAACTGACTCAGTTAAAGCTTATAGTACAAAAGATTCTAGCAGAGTACGTTTCATCAGACAGAATAGCAGTGTTTCCTAGTATTGAGGTTGGCTATTGTAGCGGGTATATGGATTTTAATATATCCTAATATATCCGCCTATTCTACGAAAAGTGAATTTCGGGTAATGTGCTAGTAGCATCAAACAACATCTAACAAACTACAAGCACTCGCTGCCATTAGTTTGTTGGGGAGTCTGACAATAACTGACTGCCAAAGTCCAAAAAAAGCTTAAATCAAATTATCTCTGAGAAGATAAGTCGATAAAATACTAATTGACATACTCCCGCGCCAGAGACGCGGGATTCTAACACCTCACGATGTTAGTTTTCTGCTTCGTACCCCACTATACTTTACACGTTCATAATTTGAGTTTTCTTGAAAGTCTGAAACCGCAAAGTTAGCAAAGAATCCAGTTCCTTTTTATGCTTTAAATGAGCGGAATCTAGACAACTAGAAATGGCTGAAGAAAACTGAGAAAAGTCTTCATAATATTTGGCATATAAACATTTCTTTTTGACAAATTTCCAGAGCCTTTCAATTAAATTCAAGTTGGGAGAATAAGGAGGTAAATATAGTAACTCTATTCCCAATTCCTCAGCCAAATTTTGCACTACTTTACATTTTTGATATCGTTCATAATAGAGAGCTTGTTGCTCTTCTTCGCTAAATTCAAGGTAAATCATGCCTTAGTCTTAGCTTTACTCCTTGTTTTGACTCTTGGTTAGATTATTACTTTTGGAACTAAAACGCAAGTTTTGACCGTGCGAAGTATATATGCAGATCGGCAAATAGAATATGCAGTCCACGCCCTCTGTGGGAGTCGGGGATTTAATTATCAGATTTATAAACATTTGGGACAGGCTTTGGACTTTGCTGCAACACAGCCAGATTTTGAGATCCTGACCGAATTTTCCTTTGTTTGGCAAGATGAAAAGCACGGAGAAGATTGGTATCGCATCCACGATTTACTGCGCCGCCTCTACCGAGAAAATCCCCAAGAAACTACTCAACGCGCCCATAGCGTTTTAGAAGCCTATTGGCGAGAAAAGGGAAATATCTCCGAGGCAATTTATCACGCTAACTGTCTCGACTGGGAGGAAGGTTTAACTGAATGGGTGGAAGTTTTCGAGGAAGCTCTGCGCCTCAGTCGCTACGATCTCTGCCGTGCTTTATTAGAAGTTCGCAGTGAGTTAAACATTGGTAGTTATGAATGGCTGGGTTATATTTCTGCATCAGAAGGCAATTACTTTGCACAGTTGGCACGACACGCAGAAGCAGAAGCCGAATTTACCGAAGCGATCGCTGCCTACGAGAAAGCTTTAACCCTCGCTCCCGATGATGTTTATGCTCTCAACAACCAGGGGTTGGCACTGACAAGCTTGGGAGAGTTACAGGCATCCCTGACTCAAAATGCCGAAGCGGTAGAGAGTTACCGAGCTGCGATCGCCGCCTACGACCAAGCTTTAACTCTCGCTCCCGATTATATCAATGCTCTCAATAACAAGGGGTTGGCATTAATCAGTCTCGGAAATCTTTATTCAGAGTTATCTATGAACGAAGAAGCAATTAAAAATTGGCAGACAGCAAGAAGTACACTATCCCAATCCTTAAAGATTGCCCCCAATAATACATTTATTCAAAATCTGTACGATGAGTTAGAGACTTTTCTTAATGAAAAGTGATAGCTCTTAAAAAGCAGAACTAATTTCCCATATTGAAACATAATTCTGTACAGAATATTTATATATTTTTTTATACAAAAAAGCAGCATAATTTCTATGCTGCAATTCTTTTATTGACGAAGATAAGTAAAAACTAAACTGATAGCTAAAAGCTAATAGTGAGGGCGCGGGGAGGGGGGTTTGATAACCCAATAAATCGGTTAGGGTAACAGACTTAAAACTATTTGAAACCCCCTTCCACCCCCGCGTCGGCGGTAAGCGGTCGGAACCCGCGCCACCTGA
>JBFRWK010000302.1:0-4915 GCA_051439545.1 Xenococcaceae cyanobacterium
CAACTAACAACTAACAACTAACAACTAACAACTAACAACTAACAACTAACAACTAACAACTAACAACTAACAACTAACAACTAACAACTAACAACTAACAACTAACAACTAACAACTAACAACTCTCTACTCTCTACTCTCTACTCTCTACTCCCTTCTTATATCCATAAAAATCAATACGGTAGTCAGTAATTTTTATACCAGTTTGAGCTTCTATTTCTTTAATTATGCTTTCTGGTAAATCTACATGGACATCGATAATTTGAGCCGTGTCTAGACAATTAACATGACTATGAGAGTCGCTGATATTGCCATACAATCTACCATCACAACGTTCGACACATTCAATAATCCCATGACTGGATAATGCTTCTAGATTCTGGTAAACAGAAGTATGACCGATTTCTTTTCCTTCTTGATTGAGAATATCATATATCTCTCTAGCAGAAAGATGTTCTTGTTTTGACCACAATAACTCTAAAATATAACGGCGTTGACGACTCACTCTCATTCCCAAATCTTGGCAACGGAGGAGTGCATCATCTAAAGATTGAATTGGCTTGGTTACTGCCTCTTGTTTATTCATAGTTGAGGCTCTCCAACTGTTAAACTAATACGTACTCATTACCACTTTAGCTTATAGTTGACTTAAATGTCTACTAAGCTTTTGATATAAGTATCTTAACTTAATTGTAATTCTCTATACTTTTAATTAAAAATTCATGACTCTAAAAATTGCGATTAATACCGACTCTATTAACAATCTCGATCTAGCGTCTGCCGTAAAGGTAATAGAAGAATTACCCAAAGACAAAGAAATAGCAGCCTATGAACAGAAACTAAAATTTGATATTAATTATCAAAGAGACGAAACCGATCCCCGAGAATTGTCAGAAATTCCTGAAATTAGATTATGGTTTGTCCGTTTGGACGCTATGTATCCTTGGCTGCCTTTTTTGTTAGATTGGAAAGGAGGAGAATTAGCAATGTACGCAGCGATGCTAGTTCCCCATCAATTCAGTCGCAGTGAAGGAATTATTTTTAATCCAGAAGCTTTAGAAATTTTTGTGATGCAAAAGATTTTTGTAGTAGCAGAATGGTTAAAACAAAGAGATATCACTAGTAAATCTCATCTTCAGTCTATGGCACAAATGTTAGGTTACGATCTTGACGATTCTTTCTTCAAATTAGTTATTTAAATGCCAAAATAACCCAAACTCACCTCCTGCACCAAGGAACTGGGATGAGATCGATCGAGCCAATAACTATTGGAACAAAAGCATCGATCGCCTGTAAAATGATAGATTGTTTTGTATATCTTGCTGTTAATTCTTCTGTCAGTTTATGACTGCAACTACTCCCATTCTTTCTAGCCAATACGACCCCAAAACTACTGAAGCCAAGTGGCAACAATTTTGGACAGAAAATCAGGTATTTAAAGCAAGTCCAGACCAAGAAGGCAAACCTTATTGCATAGTTATTCCCCCGCCTAATGTTACTGGCAGCTTGCACATGGGTCATGCTTTTAATAATTCTTTGATGGATACTTTAACTCGCTATCACAGAATGATTGGCTGTAATACCCTTTGGCTACCAGGCATGGATCACGCCAGTATAGCAGTAAGTACCATTTTAGATAAACAATTGAAAGCAGAAGGTATAACTCGCTACGATTTGAGTAGAGATAAGTATTTAGCTAGAGCTTGGCAGTGGAAAGAAGAATCTGGGGGAAAAATTATCAATCAATTGAAAAAGCTAGGAGTCTCGGTTGATTGGTCGCGAGAAAGATTTACCATGGATGAAGGCTTGTCTGAGGCTGTTAAAACTGCTTTTATCCAACTGTATGATGAAGGCTTAATCTATCGCGGTAACTATTTAGTTCATTGGTGTCCTGCTTCCGAGTCGGCTGTATCGGATGTAGAGATTGAAAATAAAGAAGTAGATGGACATTTGTGGTATTTTCGCTATCCCCTGACGGAGGGAAATGGCTATGTAGAAGTTGCCACTACTCGCCCCGAAACGATGTTGGGTGATACGGGAGTAGCAGTTAACCCTAATGACGATCGATATAAAAATTTAATTGGTAAAACCTTAACTCTACCTATTATGGGCAGAGAAATACCCGTTATTGCCGATGAACTAGTCGATCCAGAGTTTGGGACTGGTTGTGTTAAAGTCACTCCTGCCCACGATCCTAATGATTTTGAGATGGGCAAACGACACGATCTGCCTTTTATCAATATCATGCACAAAGATGGCACTCTAAACGAAAATGCAGGGGAGTTTGAAGGACAAGACCGTTTTGTTGCACGGAAGAATGTAGTTAAAAAACTAGAAGAGTTAGGAGTATTAGTTAAGGTAGAAGACTATAAACATAGTGTACCTTACAGCGATCGCGGTAAAGTTCCTGTCGAACCCCTCTTATCTACCCAGTGGTTTGTCAAAATGGAATCTTTAGCCCAAAAAGCCTTAACTTTCCTCGACGAACAAAATTCACCCCGTTATATTCCCGATCGCTGGCATAAAGTGTATCGGGATTGGCTGGTAAAAATCAAGGATTGGTGTATTTCTCGTCAGTTGTGGTGGGGTCATCAAATTCCTGCTTGGTATGTAGTTAGTGAAACGGAAGGAGAAGTTACCGATCGTACGCCTTTTGTAGTTGCTTACAATGCAGAAGAAGCCAAAGAAAAAGCTGTAGCTAAGTATGGAGAGAATATTACCCTAGAACAAGACCCCGATGTTCTCGATACTTGGTTTTCCTCTGGTTTATGGCCTTTTTCTACCATGGGATGGCCACAAGAAACAGCAGATTTAGCCAAATATTATCCTACAACTACCCTAGTTACTGGTTTTGATATTATCTTCTTTTGGGTAGCTAGGATGACCATGATGGCAGGACATTTTACCAACCAGATGCCTTTTAAGGATGTTTACATTCACGGTTTGGTATTGGATGAAAACGGACAGAAAATGTCTAAAACTAAGGGGAATGGTATCGATCCTCTGTTGATGATCGATAAATATGGCACAGATGCCCTTCGTTATACCCTAATTAAAAAAGTAGCTGGTGCGGGACAAAATATTAGCTTCGACTACGATCGCAAAACCGATGAATCACCGTCAGTAGAAGCCTCTCGTAACTTTGCCAACAAGCTTTGGAATGCCTCTAGATTTGCCATGATGAATCTAGATGGTAAAACTCCCCAGGAATTAGGTGAACCAGAAATAGATAAACTAGAGTTAAGCGATAAGTGGATTCTTTCTCGTTTCGATCGAGTAGTTCAACAAACTAGAGAATATATCGAAGCTTACGGTTTAGGAGAAGCTGCTAACGGTCTTTATGACTTTATTTGGGGTGATTTCTGTGACTGGTATATCGAACTAGTTAAATCTAGACTGTGGCAAGATAATAATTTTCCTACTCGTCAAGTAGCCCAACAAACTTTAGCCTATGTCTTAGAAGGTACACTAAAATTACTTCATCCCTTCATGCCTCACATTACCGAAGAGATTTGGCAAACTCTTACTCAAGTTAATGGCGATCGAGTTTTAGCATTGCAATCTTATCCTGAAGTAGCCGAAAATTTAATTAATCCAGAATTAGAACAAAACTTTGAACTACTTTTTGGCATTATTCGGACTATTCGCAATCTGAGAGTCGAAGCAGGAATTAAACGATCTGCGTCCGCTACTATAATTTTGCAAACAGAAAGCGATACAGAAAAAGAAGTAATCAAATCAACTCAAACTTACATCCAGAATTTAATTAAAATCGAACAACTTAAAATTACTCAAACTCTAGCAGAAGACCCAGGACAGGTCATAGCAGGAGTTTTTGGCACAGTACAAATATTAATTCCCTTAACAGGCATTGTTGACGTTCGGGCTTTACGTAGTAAATTAGAGAAGAATTTAGCTAAGGTAGAAGGAGAAATCAAATCTCTAACTGGTCGTCTCAACAATCCTGGCTTTGTTAACAAAGCACCTGCCGAGGTCATTCAAGGAGCAAAAGATTCTCTAGCAGAAGCCCAAAAACAAGCGGAAATATTGCGCGATCGACTGCTTCGTTTAGAATAAGTTAAGTCTTTTAATTATTTTCTAGGAAAGATCGCGGTTTCTATTCTTGATAACTTTCATCGATGACCATTACCGATTCCAACGATGTTACACTTAGCTCAAGTTCAACAAAATTCGACTTCAGGGGAAATGGAACTACAACTACTCGCCTGTCAAAAGTCAAAGCATATTTGGCATATAGGTGAGGAACTTAAATCCATACCCTTAACCCATAATCAGACTTGGGGAAAAGGAGCATTATTATTGGTAGAATGCGGAAGTGAGGGAGAAATAATTAGTATCAAAGAAGCTAAAGATTTAGTCCTCAGCCTTTTAAAAGAAGTTCGGAATATCGATTTTATTACTCCTCAATTTGTGGAAACCGAACAGGCAAAAGTAGAAAAGTGGCGACAAGAGATTACATCTCAAAGTTTAGAATTAAATCGTCGCGCCCTCGAAATAGAAACTCGTCGGGAACAACTACAAGAATTAGAACAAAGTCTCAAACAAAATCAAGAAAAACTAGCCCAACAAGAAACAGAGGCGCAAAAATTAGTCGATGAATTAACGCAATAGACCTATGCGTATAAATCTAAAATCTCGGTTGTGTTAGCTATCAGAGGGGCGCGGGGAGGGGGGTTTGATAACCCAATAAATCCGTTAGGGTTACAGACTTAAAACTATTTGAAACCCCCCCTTCCACCCAGGGCTGTTTCATTCTCGTAAAAGATAAATGGTGAGATAGGGAAGTAGGGTTTTAGGGGGAATTTTTCACACAAACGATCTAGATTTGGACATTACTGATGAATTAATAATTGCCGTCAGTTAACGAATTATCGATTGTTCCAGCTACTCTAGG
>JBFRWK010000303.1:0-4882 GCA_051439545.1 Xenococcaceae cyanobacterium
ATTGATGCTTATAACAGCTGGAAAAATTTAATTAATTATCTTAAAAAATTCCTCGATCAATTAGGTAGCAAATATCTAATTAATTTTAGTTAAGCATTTATACAAATAATTTTGCTCAGGTACTTAACATCAGGATGTGCAGGCTCGATATCATATTGTTTCCACGAATTAGTAAATCCTACCTCTTGAAGCATTCTAACCAGATTACCGGCACCAGCAAATGGTTCCAAGAGAATATCAGACCTGTCAATATATTTATCTAACCACCACTTAATTACTTTGTTATAAAAAGGGTTGCTAGAAGTATAAAATTGTCCGTATTGTTTCTTCATTTTTGAACGGAGTAAGAAGGGGAGCAATCGGAAAAAGCTGGTTTCGTCTACGGCGATCGCGAAGAGAACGCGAAGCTGTCGCTATATGCCAGCTGAAAGCAGATCTCAAGGGTAAGCGATCGCTATAAAAAGTTATAAAAGATAAATGCCAGAAAAGCCAATAAATAGCTGAATAATTCTCAATTTTTCGGGGTAAAGAATTGAATTAACCCCCAAAAAAAGATATTTTCCTGTATGAGAGGAATAGTATTCCTCAGAATTTGTTAACAAGGAAAATATCAATCATGTCAAAAATTTTTGCTAATTTTAATCTAAATGAATCTCTTCATAATTTTCAAGTTAATGTTACGGAACTTTTGGAATTAAATAATGTAACTCAATGGAATGGAATAAGTCTTCTAGAGCGAGAAGAAAAAATTAGAAAAGCTGCCTTGATTTTAGCTGGGCAGTGTATAGGTATTCTTCTTATGCAACTATCCAAATCAAGAGAAGCTAAAGAAAAAGCCATTGAGTGTACGAAAGGATGGTGGAGAAAAAAGACGAAGAAGAATGGATGTAAAAACTGGCAAATCTTAACAGTAGGAAACGTAATAGTTAATCTAAAATTACCTTATGTACTTGAAAGAAAAACGCGCTCAGATTACAAAAGAAAACCGAAAGGTCAAGGCTTTTGTCCCTTTTTAAGATGGTTGGGAATGGAATCAGGGGTCACTCCTTATGTTTGGAGTAATATTGCTAAATATGGCACAATCATGAATTCTTTCGAGATAGCAAAGCAAACTTTAAGAGATTGGGGCGTTAAAATTAGTGATGAGCGACTTTATCGTTTAACTTATAAATTTGGTATCGAAGGTTTAAGTATAAGACAATCAAAAATTAACGCTCTTAAAAGAGATAGATTAGATACAGGTTCAGATTTAAAAGATAAAAGAGTCATCATTTCTGTAGATGGCGGACGCACCAGAGTTAGAAATTATGACCAGAAGAAAATTAACCCTAAAACTAACAGAAAAAAATATACAGGAGAATGGATTGAACCAAAATTACTTACTATCTATACAGTAGATCGAACTGGAAAAAAGCTCAAAAATGCTGAAGTTCCTGTAATCAATGATGGGACTTATGGGGACTATAAAAAGTTGCTCTCTATCCTGGAAATGTATTTAGTCAACTTGGGCATAAAAGGTGCTAAAGAAATTTTACTTGTAGCTGATGGAGCAGAATGGATTTGGCTACATATACCTCCTTTATTAAATCGTTTAGCTTGTGCCGAAAAAATCCATTATCTTGTTGATTTTTATCATGCCACAGAACATTTGCAGGGTTTTGCTGAGGCTGCTTTTAATAATGAAAAAGAAAGAAAAGCTTGGTTTAAAATAGCTCGCTCTGATTTAAAAAACGGCAAAATTCTGGATTTACTTGAACAGATGAAACAGAAAAGAAAATCAATTCGTGGTTCTCGTCGTAAAATTTTAACAAGTCAGATTAATTATTTTAATAAACCCCTGCATCAAGGGAAATTTAATTATCATAAAATTGCTCAATTAAATTTGCCAATTGGCAGTGGAGCTATCGAAAGTTTAATCCGTCAAGCTGTTAACTTACGTTTAAAAGGTAATGGTAAGTTTTGGCTAGAATCCAATGCGGAAATCATTTTACACGCCCGTTGTCAATGGCTTTCAGGAGCTTGGTCTAATTTCACAAATTCTATCTTAACTTGGAGAATTTATCCCGCCACTAACTAACATTATTTGTTTCAAATAAAAATTGAAAAATATCTTTTTCATCCGAATATAAATTATTCGGTAGGATTTTGATGTTTAAAATTCTGCTAATTTTACTATTTTAAATTCTGGCTGCTCTTTTTAACGCCAAAACATCTTTAAACTGCCAAATCTTCTCTGATTTTGGCGATCGCTCTGGACGAAACCAGCTTTTTCCGATTGCTCCCTATAAAAAGTGCCACATCATAAAACTCAAACAGCATAGGTTGAGGGGAAGAAGTTGATGACCTCTGTTCTAGCTTTGGCTTAACTCCTGTAATCCCCCAAATTAACTGATCTATTGGGTCGGGCTCTGACCGCCTAAAATCAACCCAGGTCATAGCCTTAAGAAAGATTGGAAGGTTAGGCTTCTGGGGTGCAGATTTTAGCAAGACAGGAATCACGGGACAATTTCTCTCCACAAACTCGCTTAGGAAAGCTCTCATCTCACGTTCTTGCCAAGGACCTAAACCACTGCTACCTACCAAAACCGCAGCCGATTTAACCTGTTCAATTTGCTCTTCTAATAATTCCTGCCAAGATTGTCCAGGAGTTAGCTCCCACAGATCTAGCCAAGGTCTAAGTCCTTTTTTCTGGAGTTGCTGAGCAATTTCTATTACTTCAGGCTTATCCTGGCTATTGTGGCAGAGGAAGACATCGTACTGGTCGGGCATCTAAGATGATTTCTAATACTACTTCTTAGCTTTAAGGATATAGCTTATGAATCTGAAATGAAAGTTCCTAAAAGTAAGCTTGACAAAATGTCTTAAGTGTCTATATTTTACAGGTTACAAGTTTTTGCGTGAGAAATGAAGATAAGTCACCAATAGTCTTCGGAGGGGTAGAAACTACAGGGAGGTGAGCTTGAGGGGCATTAAGATCAAAGGTTAGTTCCGAATAATCCAACCAACGTCCTCCTTTTCTCCAGCCGACACAATCGCCGAAAGAGTTCCAGACCGACCTGTTGTACTCTTTTGTTCCTCCCAGGCTCTCGTAGATTTCCTTTTGGACGCTGAAGCCAAACTTCCCGTTACTGTAATACATCCACAGATAGTTGATGATACGCAAATCTTCACAAGGAAATTGCTCTAGGTCTTCACTATCAAGCCATTCCCCTTGTTCCCTGTCCATCGTTTGAATCATCAGACGATAAGTTTCTTGATCTGCCTTCTTCCATTCTCTTGATGCTAGAAGAGCACGAAGTTTGGTGTAGTTAGTACCTTTTTTAGAACGCAGCTTAACATCATCAGGCTTATTGCAAAGAGTTGTATAAGTTGATGACTTTTGTTCCAGCTTCGGCTTAACTCCTGTAATGCCCCATTCTAAGTTATAAGCAATCTCATCAACACTTTCACAACTTATCCAATTAAATTGCTGAAGAAAGAGCAAATTGTCTGGGATCTTATCAACTCCTGGCAACAAGACGGGAATGACTCGGCTACCTTTGTTGATAAATTGGCTTATAAGAGCTTGTAGTTCTATAACCTGCCATTTTCCTAAGCCTTTAGGACCAATGCAGATTGCGGCTGCTTTAATTTGAGGAATCGCTCTTTGAATGGCCTCTTGAAATAAATCTCCTGGGGCAATCTGTTCTTCATCTAGCCAAGGCTTCAAACCACGCTTCCTAAGTTCCTTGGCAATAGCCCTGACTTGAGGCTTATCCACACTGTTATGAGCCAGGAAAACATCAAACATAGGATCTCTACCATCCATCAGACTCATCTACACCCGCAATCACAGCTAAAGCATTAGCATATTGCTCTAATTTACCTCTAAGTTCTGCTAGCTCACTTCGTAATTGAGGTTCTTCTGACCATTGCTGTTCGTGTTCCTTTGGACTTAGATGAGGAGAACGTTTAGCTTCATATGCTTGTAATTGAGGATGCCACTTAGCAAGGAAAGGTCGTAGGCCATTATTAAGTACAGCAATAGCGATACCACCAACTGAATTCTTAGATGCACCAACATCT
The DNA here is from genome assembly GCA_051439545.1 of Xenococcaceae cyanobacterium. Taxonomy (GTDB): domain Bacteria; phylum Cyanobacteriota; class Cyanobacteriia; order Cyanobacteriales; family Xenococcaceae; genus JASJDJ01. Next base: position 4,066 of record JBFRWK010000303.1, read on the forward strand.
GGGCCTGCTGCCTTTAGGATTTCTCTAGTTGTACCAAATAAACTGTATAGAGAGTTCAAAGCCTCACGAACCAGTCCCTCATCAGCTTTCAATGGTTCTACAGCAATGCGAGTAACCAGTTCAACATAAAGTGACCAAGCCGCCCTACTTTGCGTTTGGTCTACTTCCCATTCAACTGAACCAATACTAAAGGGAAGACTGACTGATACTCTCTTCGGTACAAAACTCATCAAGTCCCCCTCCTTTCAGCTTCCAGTGCTGCTAACCTTCTCTCAAACTCAGCCATTCTTTCACCAAGAGGAATAGCCTCAGCACAACCAAGATATTCAGCCAAGGCATTGACCACTACCTCAGTTTTAGTCGCTCCAGTTAGGTCAAGATAGCTCTTCAATTTCTCCTGCAACGACGCAGGTATCCTAACAGCAATTAGAACTCTACTCATGGCAGAATGTGTCAAAAACAGGCTTATTAACAATTGTATAACGGTATTTAGTTCTGTCGCATAAAGTTTGGAAAGATGGAAGAAACCTGCGATTATCTGATTTTTTAGACCCCGCCCACGCCACCTTTATTTATAAAAGTTAAGAGCTAAAAAATCTTAAGATACAGCAAATTTTTGCTAGGGGTAAAGAGCCAATATCTGATAACTGGACTTTAGGAAAGCGAGCGAGGAAATCGGCTAAAGTAACTAAGGAGCGACGCAAAAAAGTGGCATCGACTGAACCCAGTCTCTGCAAGCATTTGAGTCCAATAGAGTTGGAAACTTTTTAGGGGAAGAAAGTTCTAGAATTGTCTCAAAAACCAACGATCGCCTTTT
>JBFRWK010000304.1:0-14122 GCA_051439545.1 Xenococcaceae cyanobacterium
CGAGAGAAATATTGGACAAAGTAGGACAGTCTTCCTCAGCTATAGGTTTGGAGTCAAGAGTTTTTTCGTCAGGGGGGACAAATTGCCCCGATTTTCAATACATAAATACTAACAAACAAGCAAAAAATCGGGGCAATTTGTCCAAGACTGTCCTACTTTGTCATATTTTTTTGTAACCCTTCAAAAAACTTAGGGAATAGATAAAGTGGTTGAGAAACAAAACCCAATCCATTTAAAATAATTGCCTTGACTATTTCTCCTGAATTGACTATTTCTTGTTCGTCTCTTCCTAATTCTTGGTTGATGATATTTACGATGTCAAGTTCATCAGTTATTCCCGCAACTATTCCGTTTAGGGTTGATGTTTCTAATTTCTATTTCTTTTAACACTTTATCTTCAATAATTTCTCTGGGTTTCCTCGGTCAAAATTATATTTATTTGACCCGAATTATTCTGGATAATTAGTTACTTATTCCTCTACTTATTCTCATGAAGCAGCTCTTCATGAGAATAGGTCTCCTTGAACCCTTTACTTCGACTGTAATTTTACCTTCTTTTCATCTTCTGGAAGAAATTCTGATTTCACTTTTCCATTTCATCCTGCTTTGACCCCCATTTCAGATCCACTTCATCTGTGGGGCTGATGAATATGGGTTATAAGGCTTAGAAAATCCATAACGTTTAAAGGCTTTAAAAACCCTATTGCCCAAATCTGAGTTAGTTTTACCCGTTACTTTGGGGAATCCTCGATCGATATCTCCTAAATTCCACTAATCTATTTTTAATCTATTTTCTGAGGTAAATTAACGTAGCTTGAGGTATTTGAGAGTAAAAATATTTTACCTTTATTTTCTCAGATCTGTTAATAGACTGTGATTTCTGTATGGCTCGGGGCAGATTTGAACTGCCGACCTTGGGCTTATGAGTCCCCTGCTCTAACCAACTGAGCTACCGAGCCTTAATGCCTTTTTTGGCAGCTTTTCTATCATACAATAGAAAAGCAATTTTATTAACATTTTTCCTTTGAGGTTAAGATACTATTTTTAGCTTTATATATACTGCTCTAAGTGCGCTCGAATATCCATCTTACTTAATTGATTCGCATTTAGACTGTAAGCTCATTTTATGATTGCCAAGATTTTTGGAGCTTATCCCAAAAAGTAGTTACTGTTTGCTTAACTTGGTTTTGAAAATCCCAACGTTGAAAAGCTCTTTCGTATTCTTCTCCTTGAGACTGAAAAGTTTTCCAAGCATTAAGACTCAGTCCTAATCCCCAGAAGAGCAAGACATACAAAGACCAAGTAAGAGTCCCTACTAAAATAAGATTAAAAGAAACTAAAAAAGAATTAACAATTAAATACTTAGCAATTTTTTGTTTGAGTTCGTTACGTCTATATAAATTAAAAGCATGGCGTTTTTGTTTGACTATTTTTCCTTGTAGCCAATCTCTTTCGGCAGCTTGTAAAGTATTCTTACTGATATCTAATTCATCGGCGATTTCCCAGAGTTGCTCGCGGGTAAATTCTTCTCTATCTCCTTGACGAGCTAGAGCTAGATACAGGATTTGCTGAATATCTTCTGGGCTATAAGATTCTGGATATTTTGAAGGATAATCAGACATGGTTTTAATTGTATATCTAATCCTATTATGCCTAAGTATAAATATTTGTGACCGTACTTTTAGTGTCGGTTTTCACTGTATAAAAGAAACTAGGTCTAGTTTTACACTTCGTTACAATTTTATTAAAGAGAAAAATCAACAATCATAATAAATCGATATAAATAAAGGAAAAAATCAAAAAAATGAAAGGAAGTATTCGTATGGGAAGCCTGTTTGGAATTCCTTTTTATATTAATCCCTCCTGGTTTTTTGTTTTAGGGATAGTAACTTTGACCTATGGAAGCTCCTTAAGAGGGTTATTTCCCGAATTAATAGGTATTTTACCCTGGATTTTAGGCTTTATTGCTGCTTTATTGCTATTTTCTTCGGTTTTAGCCCATGAATTAGGTCATAGTTTTGTGGCGATCGCTCAAGGGATTCCTGTAAAATCTATCACCCTATTTATCTTTGGTGGTTTGGCTACCTTAGAAAAAGAATCAGAAACACCCCTACAAGCGTTTTTAGTGGCGATCGCTGGGCCTGTAGTTAGTCTGCTATTATTTGTTTTATTTGCCACTATTAGTGTTAGCGTTCCTTTAGCTGCACCAATAAAAGCGATCGTTTCTTTACTAGCAACGATTAATTTAGTTTTGGCTTTATTTAACCTTATTCCTGGCTTACCTCTAGATGGCGGTAATGTACTCAAATCCATTGTTTGGAAAATTACGGGCAACCCCAACAAGGGAGTTATTTTTGCAGGAAGAGTTGGTCAAATATTCGGTTGGCTGGCTGTTATTACTGGGGGATTAGGAGTTTTTGGGATTAGTCCTATTGGGGATATTTGGACTTTATTTATCGGCTGGTTTTTATTACAAAATGCTGGTTTTGCTGCTCAATCAGCTAGTGTTAACGAAAAATTAAGTAAATATACTGCCGAAGATGCAATTATCGAAAATAGCCCAATCGTGCCTGCAAACTTGACCATTAGAGGATTTGTAAATGATTATGTTATCGGCAAAGAAGAATGGCGCAAATTTTTAGTCACTAACGAAGAAGGACAACTAATCGGTGAAATAAAGACTGAAGATTTAAAACAAATTCCTACCTCTCAATGGACAGAAGTTAAGATAGCAGAGTTAGTTACAGAATCGAAAAATATTCCTATAGTAAAATCAGATCGATCTTTGATCGAAGTAATACAACTAATCGAGAAACAAAATCTCAAAGAATTGGTAGTAGTTAAAGAAGATGGAGTAGTTCTTGGATTACTAGAAAAAAATTCTATTATCGATCTGCTCCAACAAGAAGCAGAAGCTAATGCAGTGTAAGGTTTATTCTTGTGGTCAGGGGTTTCAAGCTTTGTTTTTTTAGCTTTTAGTTGTTAGTCTGACCGATAGACAAAACTAATAACTAATAACTAATAACTAGAATTGACCCCCACACAGGACGCGAAGAGATCCAATAAAGCTAATTATTAAAGGCTTGCCAAAAAGTATAACTAGCAAGGGAAACCAACAAAATATTGAAACAAAGACCAATTATTTTGTCTGGCAATTTAGGTAAGAAACGAGTGCTAATTTGTGCGCCAAGGAATCCTCCTAACCCTAACATTAGACCTTGTAACCATAAAACATTACCTCGGTAAGCATGACCCAGACAAGCAGAAACTGAGGTAATTACGATTACTCCCAAGCTAGTTTGAATAGCTGTTTTGATATTTTCAGCTAATAAAAGTATTTGCAAAGGAACCATAATTACTCCTCCACCGACTCCAAATAAACCTGCTAATAAACCAGCACTACCTCCAGTAACGAGAGTCGGAAATAACTTATTGGCGTTGGCTCGATGAACATTTCTATTGTTGTGAATCAAACGCTTACGTAAATTAGCTAAAAAGACATTAAAAATCAAAAAAATACCAAAAGCAATAAGTAAGGTATTAGATGGGATTCTGCTAGCAATATAAGCTCCAATTTGTGCTGTAACTAGAGAAGGAACCCCTAACAAAAAAACTTTTTGCCATTTCAGATTGCCCATGCGGTAGTTTTGAATGCTACCAGAAAGAGAAGTAATTAAGATTGCCAAACTACTCGTCGCTACAGCTTGGATGGGTGGAAAACCAAGAGCCACAATAATTGGTACTAAAACCGAACCACCACCTATTCCTAGTAAACCCGCAAGAGAACCAGAAAAGAGACCAAACCCAACGAAAATAAGCCAATTCATTTATCAAATATTAAGTATTGAGCTTAAGCATTAAACAGTAAAAGTGCTTGATGCTTAATAATCTAAGAACAGGAGATTGCTACATTCTCTAAATCGGGTCTTTTAGCTGGTTCTTGAAACAGAAATTGAAATCTATATTGACGATTTAAAGGTGATTCTGTAGCTAAATTCCAAAGACTTTCATAGAAAAAGAAAGAAACTCCTGCTAAATTGCGTTCTCTTGTAGCATGAACTTGTTGTTGAATTCTACTAGCAGGTACGGGGCGATCTTTTAGTCCCGATAAAATACCGATACCTACGGGGATATGTTCTTTTGCTTCTTTAATTGCTGGTTGGTTTAATTCTTGCACAAAACTATCATGTTGATGACGATAAACTTGAACGATTAATTCTTCCACTAGTCCCTTTTGCTGCCATTTTTGCCAATCTAACAAAAAAGAGTTTAAAGAAAAATTATAAGGATTAGGGGAAAGAGAAACGATCGCGCTTTGATTAGCTTCTTTAATGGCGTGGAAAAGCTCCTCTACATAGGCAGTTATTTTATCCGCTCGCCACTGAATCCATTCGCTATCTTTGGGATCTTCTGGAGGAGATTTACCGTCATGCTCTTGTTTATATAGTTTGACTGTAAAATCATCGTAACCAAAATCTGAAGGAAACCCGAAATGATCGTCTAGTTGAATTCCATCTACATCATAGTTACTGACTATTTCGACGATTAAATCGGTAATAAATTGCTGCACTTCTGGTCGCATGGGATTGAGCCAAACTCTTTGATGGGTTTTTCCTTCCCACCAAATGGTGCTACCATCTTGTCTTGTAGTTAACCAGTCAGGATGACGTTGAGCTAATTGGGAATCTGCTGGTGCCATAAAGCCGAATTCAAACCAGGGAATAACAGCCATTTGCTTTTTGTGTCCCTGTTTGATAATCTCTGTTAAAATGTCTCTTCCTTGTAGCCCTTCTGTAGGATCGATTTCCTTACCTACTACTGCTTTTGCCACCGCAGAAGGATAAAGTGTGTAACCCCAATTCCAAACCGTAGGATAGAGAGTATTGAATTTTAAATCCGCTAAAGAAGCGATCGCCTCGTTAAGATTTTTACTAGAAAATAAAACATCACTATCTATATTGGTAAGCCAAACACCTCTTAATTCTCTAGAAATGTCTTTGATGGAACATTCTGTATTTGTCTGAGCTATTTTTGTGTCTGCTAATTGGTGGATATTGAAATCGATCGCCTTTTGGGAATTGCCGATAGAAGGAAAACCGACAATTATGGTCAAAGTCAAAATAAACAAAAAAGTTAACCAACCTTGGCGACCATGTCGTTGACTAAATAATACTAAACTATTTGCCCAGGAATTAAATAGTTTAGAGACATAGTTTTGCATTATGCTTTACTGCTAAGAATGTTTACTATGATATGAGAAATTAAGGAGATTATAGCTTTTCCCGATCCAGGATCGCTTTGATTAACCACTATTTTTCAGATCGATGATTCGTCAAGCAACAGAAGCAGATCTATCAACTATCGTTGAAATTTACAATAGTACTATTCCCGATCGCCTGGCAACGGCAGACCTCAATCCTGTCTCTGTAGCTAGTAAAAAGTCTTGGTTTAGCGATCGCGATCGCTCTACTCGTCCTCTTTGGGTGTTTGAGCGAGACGCTCGGGTTACTGGTTGGCTTAGTTTCCAGTCTTTTTATGGTCGTCCTGCTTATGGACATACCGCAGAAGTTAGTGTTTATGTAGCTAATGCCTATCGTCGTCAAGGAATTGGTAGACAGCTATTACAACAGGCTATAGCCCAAAGTCCCCAACTTAAAATTAAAACTCTGCTAGGTTTTATCTTTGCTCATAATCAGCCCAGTCTAAAATTATTTGAACAACATCAATTTAGTCAATGGGGATATTTGCCTCAAATAGCCGAGTTAGATGGCATCGAAAGAGATTTAATTATTGTTGGTCGTCATCTCTAACCTTAATCTTTATTAAAATATTTATCTTGCCGATAGAAAATTTTAGTCTGGTTTACTAAAAGGGCAGCTTGGGTGCGATCGCGCAGATTTAATTTACTCAAAATACTGGTAACGTGATTTTTGACAGTTTTTTCAGAAATATATAATTTTTGGGCAATTTCTCGATTATTTGCGCCCTGAGCAATTAAATTTAAAACTTCTCTTTCTCTAGGGGTTAATTCTGTTAGCTGAATTGGAATAGCTGGAATTAAATTGGGTGGTTGAGGTGATTTAGGTTTCGCTGAGGCATTGCACGGACTGCTTCGCGATCGATGTAAAATTTTTTCCAGTAAACCAGAACCCATATAAGTATTACCCTTATTAACAACACGAATTGCCATAGCCAAGTCTTCTGGGGGGCTTTCTTTTAGTAAATAGCCTTTCGCACCATAATTCATGGCTTGAGAAATATACTCATCATCGTCAAAAGTAGTTAGAATTAAAACTTTAATTTCAGGAAAATTTTTAGTTATTTCTTGAGTAGTAGCAACTCCATCCATAATTGGCATCCGCACATCTAGTAAAACTACATCAGGTTGTTGCGATTTCTCTTGTAGAGAGGCAATCTCCTCTAATGCTTCCTGTCCATTCCCCGCATCCCCTACTACGGTTAAATCTTCTTGAAGTTCTAACAAACTTTTAAGTCCATGTCGGATAATGCTTTGATCGTCAACAATCAGAATACAAATCATAATAATAGAAATCAGGAGTAAGGGTAGGGTGCGGTTCCGGAACCGCCCGTACAGAAGTCAGAAGTCAAAAGTTAGTGTCAATTGGTAATGGTGTTTGATGAGGAATAGTAATAATAATATTGCAACCACAATTAATTTCACTAGAGATTTGTATATTTCCCCCTAAAGTAGCAACTCTTTCCCGCATTCCTTGGAGTCCAAAACCAGTGGTATTCTGTTTTGGATTAAAACCCTTGCCATTATCTTCAATGATTAACCGTAAATATTTAGGGAAAGTCTGTAAATTAACAATAACTTCCATAGCTTTACTATGTTTAGCAATATTAGTTAAAGCCTCTTGTACGATGCGATATATAGTTAATTTGACTTCTTTTGAGAGAGATACGCTTAAATAATTTGTGTATAGAGGAATAATTTTAGTTCGGTAAGAAAATTCTTGAATGAGGAAATCGAGCGCATCTTTTAAACTTTTTCCCTCTAGAGGATCGGCACGAAGAGTAGAAACCGAATGACGAATTTCTTTGAGTGCTGTGGTGACTAATTCTTTCGCTTCTGTTAAAAACTGATAGGCTTTATTTGGTTCTATTTGCCAAAAAGCGATCGCATTATTTAATTGTATGGTTTGGGCAGTTAAAGCATGACCTACCGAATCATGAATTTCGCGGGCAATACGGTTGCGTTCATCTAAAGTTGCCCGCTCTTCAACCAGCATCGCATATTCCCGTAGTTTTTGGTGGGCAAGAGCTAATTTTTGACGACTTTCATATTCTCTTAGTAGCGCATTAACTAGCATGAATACAACAGCAGAACATAAACCCAAGGTAAACAAGTTTCTGATCAGGTCAATGCTTTTGATTATGGCAAATTGCTCTTGGAAAATTTTTTCACCAATTTGTGTCTGTTGTTGTATTTGCTCAACACTCGGATAACATAGTGCAAATAATCCCGCAAAAACCAAGACTATTAATATTACTACTAACAAACGGTCTTTCTTTTCAAAAATTAGACAGCTACGAATTACGATAATTAAATAAGGAATGAAAAAAAAATGCTGAAATAGAGAGGGTAAACCTAATAATACAAGTTGCCCAAACGTATACAGCCATTTGTGCCAAGGTTTATTCTTCGGTAAACTTAATCCCATCAAACCTAAGGCAATTAAGCAAAATACTGAAAGAATGGGTAAAAATAAAGACCCATCGTCGAGTTGTCCGTGAAGAAGAAATTTACTAGGTAATTCGCTGAAAAATGCTGCCCCAAAAAAAATCCATTCCAAAATAAGAAAAAAGCCAAAAGGATAGGGTTTAATTTGCTTGAGGCGATTCATTTTATTTTCTATTAGTATCCAATAACTTCTATGATAGCGATCGCCTTAACTAGATTACTAGAGTCTCAAGTCTCAATCTGATTGTGTGGCAATAGGACTTTAGTCCTAATTGATTTTCGGGACAAAAGTCCCAACAGTTTTAGGAATTATGGTTCATGCGCTCTCTCTAAGCATACCTATAAGATTTTCCTTAGAAATCATCGATTACTGGAGAATCGTTAAATGAATAGAGAAGTAGCAATAATGAATCAAACAGAAGTCCCAGAAAACTTAGAACATTCACTAGAGACAGCATTATTACAAGTAGCCCAAGATACCAATACATCCGATATCGGTGTAACTGTTGGCGTTGTTACACCAGAGGGTACATGGACTGGGGCAACTGGTGTTTCTAATTTAGAAATTCAACAAGCAACTCAACCAGACGATCTATTTAACATTGGTAGCATCAGTAAACCCTATACCTCTGCGGTTATTCTCAAGCTACAGGAACAAGGAAAACTGAGTTTAGATGACACTATAGACAAGTGGCTTCCAGAAATTGCTGCGAACATTACCAATGGTGACAATCTAACTATCCGTCAAATTTTAAACGGTACAGGAGGACTATGGGACTATCTTAATGGTGATGATGAGTTTCTATCTGAATTAATTGCCGACTATTTATCAGGGTCAAATAGAGATTGGCAACCAGAGGAGTTAGTTGCTTATGCTTTTGGCAAACCTCTTTTTTCAGGAGAGTTTTCTACAGAAACATGGACTTACACTAATACGGGTAATATCATTGCAGCTTTAATTGCAGAATCCGCAACAGGTAAACCTTTTAAGGAAATTTTAGCTGAAGAAATCCTCTCACCTTTAGGATTAAACAATACTTTTTTCACTACCGAAGACGTAAGTTTAGAACAGCGTGCTAGAGGTTATGAAGATATCTTTACAGCAGATGGAACTATAGGAGTCGATGGCATCTTAGAAGACTACACTATTGTTAATACAGAAATTGCTTATAGTCCTGGTTCTATAGTTTCTAGTGCTGAAGATGTAGCAATATTTTTCAATTCTTTAGCTTCAGGAGATTTATTACAACCAGAATCTACTGCTGAGATATTTAACTATGTCAACACTGGCTTAACTGAAATAGATAATTTTGGATTGGGTGTATATCCCAGCGACTATCCTTGGGGAGAAACCAGAAGCATGTCTGGCGGTATTTTTGGATATACTTCTGAAGTAGATTATTTTTTGAATAGCGACACCACTATTTCTGTTTTAGTCAACCAACGTTCTCTAAGATCGGGGTTAGTTAGATTGGCTTATAAAGCCTCCATTGCTAATAGTTTAGGGCTTAATGATGATTCTGCAATTAATGGTACTGAAGCTGATGACTATTTAACAGGGACATCAAACAATGATGTGATTAATGGTAAAGAGGGTGACGATATTCCGATCGGCAAAAAAGGTCTAGATGCTATTGATGGAGGTGTGGGGGATGATTTAATTGAAGGCGGTGAAGGTGATGATGTTTTGTTTGGCAAAGAAGGTGATGACAATCTTTATGGCGGTAAAGATGATGACTTTCTCAATGGTGGAGTGGGTGATGATTTATTAACAGGTAACAGAGGCTTCGATAACTTAATTGGTGGTGACGGTCAAGACACCCTTCTAGGTGGCAAAGATGATGATATTCTTTCTGGTGGTGCAGGAGATGATTTAGTAAGAGATACCCAAGGTAATAATGCTTTCTATGGCAACGATGGAGATGATTTGTTGTTTGCGGGTAAGGGCGATGATGTGCTTTATGGAGATGCAGGAAGCGATCGCCTAATTGCTTCTGCTGGTGCAGACCAACTATTTGGCGGTAGTGAAGATGATTATCTCAACGGCGGTGAGGGTGACGATCGCTTATTTGGAGGAGAAGGCGATGATACTTTAATCGGCTTATCTGGTAGTAATACTTTAACAGGTGGTGATGGCAGCGATCGCGCCCTTCTTTCCTTAGATGGAACAGATACTATTACCGACTTTACCAACGGTGAAGACTTCTTGGAATTACCAGAAACTATTAGTTTTGCCGAACTCGAAATTATTCAAGGAACTGGAGACAATGCGGATAATACTTTAATTACTTTTGAGTCAGAAACTCTTGCTATTTTAAATAACATCAATTCGTGGCAAATTTCTCAATCCGACTTTGAAAATAATATTACTTAGTTTTTGCAGGTATTGGGAATGATTTAATTGATGCTACGGCAAGCAACCGCAATAATCGTATTTATACTGATGATGGCGATGATACAGTGATTTTCGGTACAGGCGATCGCCTTATCGCCTCTGACGGTGCAGATAATTTTGTTTTTACTTAACGGGACTTAAACAATTTTGACAGTCGAAATAAGATAGAATGCTTTTACTAACTGAGTTGAGCATTACTTTATATAGCGATCCCTCTCATGAAAGAAACCACTCCCTCCGCCATGGTGTGGATATATAAGGATATGAAAGATATAAATCCAGAATATCAAAGCTGGTTGTATTAAACCTGTTTTAATTACTCTAGGGCTTTAGTCCCAAAAATAAATTAGGACTAAAGTCCTATAATTTTCATTCCGCACTTCAGTTTGTAGTTAGTAACAAGTATGAAACTGAATGCACTTTTTCCTATTGAGCGGCAACCAGAAAAAGACGAGGAAAGGGCAACAAAATACTTCGATTTCAAGCTATTATCATTAACTAAAAATTCTTGATAATAGGTAGGCGAGGGAATATTTTACTTCTATTTTTTCAGGTTTAAAGTATTAAATAGGACTTCGAGAAACTAGCCAGATAAAATATAATATTTTTGACAATACTTGGAGAAATAATTAAGAGTTTCAACTCTTGAATCCGTAAGATTTACAATTTGTTTTACTCCATTGTAAATGTTTAATTAAAAAGAGGTTATCTTTACTATAAAGCGCGCTATCTGCCACAAATATACTCTCCAGATCTACTTGGTTTTTAAACTTAGATATAAGTTGGGCAAATTTCGCTTGATCACTATCATTTCCGTTACCGCATTCTAAAAATAATGGAACTCCTCCATCTCCACTTACTATTAAATTAATTAAAAATTGCAATAACAATCTGGTCTTTTATCTGTGGAAATAAATATAAAGGTCTTGAGACAAAGCCCATGGCATTTAAAATTATACTTTTGACAATTATTCCACTACTTAACTTTTCTTGAGACTGAATACCTAACTCTTTATTTATTATCTCTACGATGCCTATTTCATCTATTATTCCTAAATGATTTAGGTTTTAGACTTCAATCTTATTAGCTAATTGACTCATTTAAATCAAGTCTAAAAATTCTTTTCATTAGAATTATTTTCTCTTATTTTTATCGACGACAAAACTATTTTATTAACATTATTTAATCAAAGCGTACAACTAATAAGCTACAATATATATTACAAAAAGCTAAGTATAAATACTGCCAAAATTAGGTTTTGGCGATCGCCCAACTGAGGGGGGGGACATAATCAATACATATTACATTTTGACGTGCGGAAAGAGAACTATAAGTTTTAGGAATTATGGTTCATGCGCTTTGGTAAACATACCTATAAGATTTGACCTAGAAATCATCATTTATTAGGGGCTATTAGTTTGTCTTGTCTTGAGATCTCAAGAGACAGATACAACTAAACCCGCATTTCTCACAAACTTGGCGATCGCAGTCTCTGAAAGCTTTGTGTCGTAAGCGTTTGACCCTGCTTAAATCGGCTTGAAAAAAACTACACACTGTTGAAACCCTTATTCTGCTTAAATTTGACCAGACAAGGGTTATAGCGGAGCAAAATATCTTGGTGAGAAATGCGGGGTCAGCATTATCTTAATAATCAAATTTGTGATATTTTGGCTATCGACAAGAAAAAACAACTTACTATCTTAGAACTTAAAAATATTGAAGATCGTTATGTAATTCAGCAGTTGACTCGTTATTACGATGCAGTTAGAAAACATCAACCATTTAAAGAAAAAGTTAATTATGAATTACCAGTTCGCTTAATAGCGATCGCTCCTAACTTTCACAATGATAGTTTAATTGATTTACGCTACAGTAAACTTTCTTTTGATTTGTTTTCATTTCAAATACTATCTGATGAAATAAATAACTTTTGTTTTAAATTAAGCGACGTAGCAGGCAAGAAGATAATAGAGTTAGAGATTAAAGAAGAATTTCACCAGTTTTTGCATCGAGAAGGAGAAGAAGCTGCTGATTTATTGGCAATTCGATTACCTCCTCCAAAGTCATTACAGAAACTAATAGAAGCTTTATCACCAGAACAAGAAAGATATGTCTTAGATATACGCGATCGCCTACTTAGTTACGACGAACGCATTAGAGAAAAAGGATTTACTACTCGCACGGTGTATGGTTTAGCAAAAGGCAATAGAGATATTTATAAAACTAAACTTTGTGCAGAGTTTATTCCAGATACTTATGGATTTGCTAAGCTTCGGTTGCGACTTCGCTTACCTTATCCTAAGCGTGAACTTATAGGCAAGGGAAGAATATTTTATCCCACATTCATCAGCCCCACAAATGAGATACATCGGAAATCGCTGTTGAAAAGCGATGGAATAAAGAAAAAGAACGAGTATGAACTGGATGAAGTAAGAATGAAGGAAATTTTGCCTTGAGCGATCGCTGAATGAGGCTCATTCTCATGAAGGTCTGCTTCATGAGAATAGACAGGGGCAGAAAATTAATCTCTCTCTCTGGTGAGCTAGAGCCAAAATTATTCATGATTGAAATTCATTGAAACTCAAATACTTCTGGGAATAATTACCCAGATAAAATGTAATATTGTTGACAAGATAAAGGGAAAAACTTGAGGGTTAATTGACGTTCTTTAGTTAAATTAACCACTTGTTTTATTCCTTGATGAATTAGTAAATGAAAACCTTGAAAACCTTGAAAGATCCAGCGTAATGTGGGACGGTCAGTTAACTTCCCTAACTGATTGGGAATTCCTGTTTTGGCACTCGATAATTGGCGACGAACTTCTCTTTGCCCCAGAGAATAGGGGTGCAGTCAAAAACAGTTGCCGCTATGCCTCCGCAGTGCGTATCGGTATAGCCCCCACGACGCATACTAAACGGTTTAGTATGAAAACGAAAGACAGAAATTATCTTTGAATCTACTTGCTCGTTAAAAGTAGAAAGTCAACTTATTTATATTCCGAAAAAAGTTTTAATTTGCTAAATTCAATTTAGGCTCTAGCTGGCGATTTAATATATTTATATATTCGGGATTTTTGTCTCTATCCCAAAATTCAGACCACCAATTATTAGCTCTAATGATTCTCAAAGCTAACATAGGATTAATAGTGTCAGGATGCCAAGTTGCTCCGGCAATTTTTAATCTTTTCTGTGGAATATATTTATGGGCACTTTCAACTTCACCCGAACCAATAGGTAATCCTAAACTCTTAAACTTTCGATAATGAATGCAATCTTGAAATCGACTTAAATAATCAACTAAATTTTTAATCTTTTTAGCTCCTATTCCTTGATGATTTTGTAATTTTTTAATAATTTTGCCAACTTTACCCGCATCAATTAAACCAACAAGCGCATTGTTGATAAACTTTTTAACTTTTGTCGGAAGTTCCATTGCTTCAACCCCTGCGTAAACATGTTGTTTAAGATGAGGACGATCTAGAATAAATTGAAGACCTGGAAAATATTTTTCGAGTGCTTCTTTAAGACCCGTTCCTCCATCAGCTACAGCAAAAATTTGCGCTCCAGGCCAAAAACCCTGGTCATAAGCAGCACCGATAAGGTGTTGTATAATTTCAGGATATTTACCCATTTTAGCGACGAACGTTCGCTGCTTTTTCTCCGCAACTGGACGTGCGAAAGCGACCCTAGTTTCTTTCCAATCAATTCTTCTTGAAGACTTTTTGATTTTACGAATCTTGGTTAATCCAGTTTCCTTACTTGAGATTTTTACCCCTGTTCTTAAATGACAACCATCCAATTCTAATAAAATTCTTTCAGTTTTTACCCTGGGATTGACATTAGCTTTTTCACAAGAATTGCCTCAGTCTTTCTTCAACAAATTTCTCTGACAATATCAGTAGATGGACAAGTTTTTTCCGAAACGCGATCAGGCGTAGCCTGGCACTGCGTGATCGCGACCTAAAATTTTAACTTTGAATGGCTCTGGAATAGTATTTCTGAACTAACAAGAAGGGAAGGAA
>JBFRWK010000305.1:0-17772 GCA_051439545.1 Xenococcaceae cyanobacterium
AAATTATCTCAATTGTATTGTTTCAAAGTGTCATCTAGCTTAAGTAACAAATTAGGTGACATTTTCCAGATTTATAACAATATAACTGTCACATTCCTGTAAGAAAGTATGGTGAGATTTTTAAACGTTATTAACAAACTGTTTCTCATTTTGGCTTTAAAATACTTATATGTTTCAATTATACATAATTGTAAGAAATGTTGGATTCTATCGAAGATAAAAACTCTCAGACTGAGCAAGAAAAAAATGAAGTTGTTACCGAACTTGACGAAGAAGCACAGCTAAAAATGGAGGTGATTCAAACTCTTCTAGAACCATGCGATCGCGCTACCTATGGTAAAAGGTTAAAAGATGCAGCAGCAAAACTCGGTAAATCCAAAAGAACAGTACAGCGATTGGTTAAGAAATGGGAAGACGCGGGTTTAGCCGCACTGACTCAAACCAAACGTGCGGATAAAGGAAGTCATCGAATTGATGGTGAATTAGAGCAATTTATCCTCAAAACTTACCAGGATGGCAATAAAGGGAGTAAGAGAATTACACCCAAGCAAGTTTATTTGAGAACTAAAGTTAAAGCTCAAGAACTAGGAGTGAAAGCTCCTTCTCACATGACCGTGTATCGAGTTTTGAAACTGTTAATAGATAAGAAAAAACAAGCCAAAAGTATTCGTTCTCCTGGCTGGCGAGGTACACAGCTATCAGTTAAAACTCGTACAGGACAAGATTTATCAGTAGAGTACAGCAATCATGTTTGGCAATGCGACCATACCCGTGCTGATGTTTTGCTAGTAGATAAATATGGAGAACTTCTCAGTCGTCCTTGGTTGACAACCGTTATCGACACCTATTCCCGTTGCATTATGGGAATTAATCTGGGTTTTGATGCCCCTAGTTCTCAGGTAGTAGCTTTAGCTTTACGTCACGCTATTTTGCCTAAGCATTATGGAGCAGAATACGGGCTGCATGAAGAATGGGGGACTTATGGTTTACCACAACATTTTTATACTGATGGCGGTAAAGATTTTCGTTCCAATCATTTGAATCAGATTGGAGTGCAATTAGGCTTTGTCTGTCATCTAAGAGATCGCCCTAGTGAGGGAGGAATTGTCGAGCGACCTTTCAAAACCTTTAATACAGAACTTTTTTCAACTCTACCTGGATATACTGGCTCAAACGTACAGGAACGTCCAGAGGATGCTGAGAAAGAGGCTTGTCTGACTCTAAGAGATTTAGAAAAACAAATTGTTCGCTATATCGTCGATAACTACAATCAGCGTCTCGATGCGCGAATGGGAGATCAAACTAGATTTCAAAGATGGGAGTCGGGTTTAATTGCTGCACCAGATGCGATCGCTGTCAGAGAGTTAGATATTTGTCTGATGAAGCAAGCCAGACGCAAAATACAAAGAGGTGGCTATATTCAGTTTGAGAACCTAATGTATCGTGGTGAGTATTTGGCTGGCTATGCTGGAGAGACAGTGATTCTGCGATACGAACCGAGAGATATCACAGAGGTTTTAGTTTATCGAAAAGAAGGTAATGAAGAGAAGTTTCTAGCACGGGCTTTTGCTCAAGATTTAGAAACTGAAAGTATTTCTCTAGATGAAGCCAAGGCTAGTACTCGTAAAGTGAAACAAGCGGGAAAAACCATTAGCAATCGCTCGATTTTGAATGAGATACGCGCTCGC
Organism: Xenococcaceae cyanobacterium; assembly: GCA_051439545.1. GTDB lineage: Bacteria > Cyanobacteriota > Cyanobacteriia > Cyanobacteriales > Xenococcaceae > JASJDJ01. The sequence continues at coordinate 1,689 of JBFRWK010000305.1, forward strand.
GATTTATTTACGCCACCAAATAAGAAAACCCGTAAGCAAAAGCAAAAAGAAGAGCAAGCCGAATTACCTACACAAAAGAGATTTAGTCAGACTGATACTTCGACTTTCAATGAGATAGATGAAGAAGAGGAAATAGAATCAGTTGAAAGAAAAACTCCTCAAGTAGAAGTATTAGATTACGAAGATTTACTAGATGATTACGGATTTTAGATTATGACTGCACCAGATGCCAAAACAGTAGCTAAACAATTAGGAAACATCGAATTACTAAGCGATAAGCTACAGGCAGAAATCAAGCGATTAAATAGAAGAAGTATAGTTACCTTAAAACAAGTAGAAGTTTTACATGAATGGCTGGAAGGAAAACGCCAAGCAAGACAATCTTGTCGAGTTGTGGGAGAATCGAGGACTGGTAAAACTATTGCTTGTAATTCGTATCGCTTAAGACACAAGCCTATTCAAGAAGTGGGCAAACCGCCAATTGTACCTGTAGTTTATATTCAAATTCCTCAAGAGTGTGGAGCAAAAGATTTATTTAAGGCGATTATCGAACATCTTAAATATCAAATGACAAAGGGTACAGTTTCAGAGATTAGAGGCAGAATGCTGCGGGTGCTAAAAAGTTGTGGTGTAGAGATGCTGATTATTGATGAGGCGGATCGTTTAAAGCCTAAGACTTTTGCCGAAGTTAGAGATATTTTTGACAAGCTCAATATTGCTGTAGTTTTGGTAGGAACAGATAGATTAGATGCAGTAATTAAGAAAGACGAGCAAGTATACAATCGCTTTCGTGCTTGTCATCGTTTTGGTAAGTTGTCGGGAAATGATTTTGTTGATGCTGTAACTATTTGGGAAAAGGAAATTTTAAAGTTACCTATGGCTTCTAATCTAAATGGAAAGAGGATGATGAAGGTTTTAGGAGAAGCAACAGGGGGTTATATAGGTTTATTGGATATGGTATTGCGAGAAGCTGCAATTAGAGCCTTAAAAAAAGGTTTATCGAAAATCGATCTGGTAACTCTCAAAGAAGTAGCAGGGGAGTACAAGTAATGGAAGTTGAAGATATTCAACCTTGGTGGTTTTTGGTTGAGCCATTAGAAGGAGAAAGTATTAGTCATTATTTGGGTAGATTCAGAAGGGCAAATGAACTTAGTCCTAGTCAGTTGGGAAAAATTAGCGGTTTAGGTGCTGTTATTGGACGTTGGGAGAAGTTTAGATTTAATCCGCCTCCAAATAGTGAGCAGATAGAGGCTTTGGCTAAGGTGATAGGGATTGATGTAGATAGATTGGCGCAGATGCTACCGCCCAAAGGAGTTGGCATGAAATTAAGTCCAATTCGTTTGTGTGCTGCTTGCTATATAAAAAATCCCTGTCATCGTATAAAATGGCAGTTCAAGAAAACGGATAGATGTCATGTGCATCAGTTAAGATTGTTGTCGGAGTGTACCAATTGCAAGGCGAGATTTCAAATTCCTGCGCTGTGGATTGATGGTTGGTGTCACAGGTGTTTTTTGTCTTTCGGGGAAATGGTTAAGTTACAGAAAGCTATTTGAAGCTTTTCTTTCAGCACTATTCTAATTTTGTTGAAGCTTTGATATCAAGTTCATCGAGTGGTTCTTCGATTGCGTTACTAATCCAATTACGATCGAACTCTTTAGTAGTATGCGCTCTGACTTCTATTTTAATTGTCATATTTTCAGCTTTATCGGATAAAGTTTGTAGAACTTGAAATAGCTCGAATACTTGTTCCTTTTCAACTGTAGAACTTAATTTATATGAATGTGCTGGCTTTTTACCATCAATTACATCCACAGCAACTATACGCTCTAAACTACTACTTTTGTCTGTTTTATACTCGACATTTTTCTTCTCTTCGCTAACTACTATTTTTTCGTCTTCTGACTTACTTCCTTCAGGATATGAATAAGAGGAGGACAAGACGGGCGAAGCTTCTTCGCCCGCTTGATATGTCCGTGCAGAAGGTTGTAGCTGGTTAACTAGACTGGGAGATAATAGATAACCACTCAAGTCTAGTTCTTCTGCGGGAATTTTACATTCAAAGCTGATTAAACTGGGATTTTCTACTATAGGGTTATTATCTGTTCCAACTATTAGAGAGGGAGTATAGCCTAAAAGTCCTTGCTCGATCGCTTTGAGAATTGCTTTTTTGATTCCTTCTGTGTCGAGCATTTTAGGCAACGTTGGGAAGCGGAAAAAGTAACTAACGAGTTCTTCGGCTTTAATATATTCTGTTTCAGGATTCTCAAGACCAGAATATTGCAGTAATTTGGCTGGTCTAATAGAATCAAATAGATAGTTAGAAAGAGCATCTAATACTCTGTCTTGAAGATTTTGGCTAGTGTTAAGTTGAGATTGAAGATCGATTAGTTCGAGACGAATAGGATTAGTCCCATTATTATCTGGTAACGGTAATAAAATATATTCGTACAGACGACGCAGTGACGCTTCTATCTGTTGTTTGGCATCTTTGACTTTTGCTTTTAGTTCTTCTAAGTCTTCAGTAGCAAATTTGTATTTGGCTTTTTGTTCGATTAGAGATGCAACTGCTAATGCCGTTCTCGCTCCTTTTCGGGCTTTATCAATTTGGGCTTTATTCGGTACAACAAAGGCTAGAGCATTTTTGTAATCTCGCTTGTCATTTCCCCGATATTCAAGCCAGTGTAAAGCTTCTTCTAAAACAGCTTCTCTACTTTTTTCTGCCCAGTCAGGACTAAGGTAAACAACACTAAATTGAGAAATGCGATCGCTAATTGCTGTAGAATCTTTTGCCCATAAAACCACTTTTCCACGAGCATTCTGTAGGGATTTAGTCAGACTTGCTCTTATTTCTTCTAAAACTTCATCGACGGCGACTTTGCTTTCTTCGTCGGCAATTAATTTGTTTAAGTTGGGTTTGGTTTCAAAGCGATAGCGTTTACCTACGTAGTGTAAATAAAGCAGTTCTTCACGCAGATCGCTAAGAGTAGCAGTAATAATATTACGGTTGAGATTGGGAGCAAGACAAGCAGAAGTAACTTCCTGTTCTAATACACCACGATCTTGACCACTTTTTGCACCAAAAGAATACATTAGTATTGCTGAAGCAACGCGAGTTCCTACTTTCATCAAAGAAAGTGCTGGAGAATCGGTAGCAATGCGATTGTCAACAGCTTTGACTTTAGCTTTACGTCCAACTATATCCGCAACTGCTTTTGGTAATTCTCGAACTACCTCAGTTAGTTTCTGAATAAAGGTTGACACTTGCCTACCAAAAGTAGAATCACCTACAGGTAATGCCATTGCGCTCTCGACATACACAAGAAATTTATCTAGCAACAGCAAAACAGGGTCATTGCCAAATACTTTTCTCAAAACATCATTACCAGGAGCAATGCGCTGTTGGTCTTCTGTTTCTAACAGAGCATAGGTTTCAGCACCACCTATTTTCCACGCCATATACCCCCAAGGAGTGAGAATGCGCTTGCCAGATTCAACTTCAACTCCCGTACTCGCACCCATATCTAATTCAAAGAAATCAAAAAGATCGGCAATTTGTCACTGCTTAATCCACCTTGATTCAGACACGCCGCTTTTTAGGAGGACGACAGCCATTGTGAGGAATTGGAGTCACATCTCTAATTAAAGTGATTTCCAATCCTACTGTCTGGAGGGCGCGAATTGCTGTTTCTCTCCCCGCACCTGGACCACTGACCATAACTTCTATTTGACGCATTCCTTCCTCCATGGCTCTTCTGCCAGCACTATCTGCTGCTGTTTGAGCGGCAAAAGGAGTACCTTTCTTTGCCCCTTTAAACCCACTAGAACCAGCAGATGCCCAAGAAATTACATCTCCTCTGGTATCAGAAATGGTGACAATAGTGTTGTTGAAAGTGGATTGAATGTGAGCAATGCCGTTAGGAACATTTTTTCTTGTTTTTTTCCTAGAGGAGTTTTTTTTTCCTCGTTTGGAAGATTTCGATTTTTTTTGTGGACTTTGATTAATACTGGGTTTATGTGATTTTTGAGAACTTAATACTGATGTTGAAGAACTCAATACGCGCTGTTGGTTTTTGGAATTTTGTTGATTTTGTTTTCTTAGATATACACCATCACTAGGTTTTTCAATATTTTTCGAGGATGGCAATTCGTTTAGATCGATAGTAGGTTTCCAAGGATGAATTCCAAAAAACGTAGTCAGTGGCTCTTCTTCATAACTAGCACTAAGTCTCTCACCTAATAACACAACTGCATGAGACAATCCTGCTTTCAGTTCGTTATTAGAAGGCAACTGCATTTCGATTTGACGAACTTTTTCAAATAAGAAGCCAACCCCTACGGAGAATAAAGGGACACCGCAAGAAAATGCCGTCAACAAAAGTTCCTTGATCTTCTCAACATAATTTTCTCGACTTTTAAATCCTGATTTTTTTTCTCCTACATGGATTAAATACCATGCGTAAATTATTCCACTGTCAGGCAACCAAGGGAATTTTTCATATAAATTTTTTATAATAGAACCTATATTATTTACCCGTTCTACTTTTTGAGTTTTAAGAAGAAAGTAACTTACAATTGTGCTAGTAAATGGATCTATATTTGCTTTAGTTAAATTCTGTACTATCTTATTTAAGAGTTCTTCGGCTGCTTCAAAAGAACCTTGTGTTAGATAGTAGAGAACTGATTGGATCTCATCGTGAGTTGGATCGGTAGAAATAAATTTTAGTGAAAGACCTGCATTAATAGTAGTTGAGTTTGAAGAACGACAAATTATTGCCTGTGCTTCTTTAACAGGTGGAATGGCAACAAATCGAGATAAATGTCCCTGTTGACCCAACTCAAAATAATAAAGCTGTTTTTCAGGCAATGATGATAAAGAGATTAGGATCGCATCTTCGTAAGACTCAGTGCTGAAATTGTCAACCTTTAGTTCATGTGAAATCCATAATGGTTTTTGTTTTTCTGAATTGCCAAAACTCCACAAACGACCCCATGATTTTTCAAAATTGCCAGAAAATGGAAGCTGATTGTTAGTTGTCTTTGTCGTATTTAATCTTGAATTATTTTGTTGATAAGTGCCAAAAAATTTGTGCAAAGATATGTCTTTTGAACTTGCAAGGTTGTTGGGATCTTTAATTACTATTTCTTCACTGAGTTCTTCTTCTGTTAACAGAAAATTCTGCCGAATTAATTTACCAGAAGGAAACTTTGCTTCACAAAAATATAAGCCCAAAATGTTGACATATTTTTCTAAAGTTTTATTGGGACTCAAAAGTAATTGTTCGATTATTCCATTTGGAGTTAATATGTTACAGACAATCGCTGCTGTCGATTTATTACTAAAATAAGGAGCATCCCATCTAATCTTGATTAATTTTTGGACTTGTGCCATTATGCCTATTCCTTAACTTTAAACCGTGTCTACTTTGAACCCCCGCAGTTTTTTCTATAGGAAAAACTCTTTCTTATCAATTTAGATGTTGAAAACGAACATCAAGTCTTGGTGGTAGCAAAGGAATACAATCGGGGTGTAATACAACATCTTGACCATCAATATTAACACTAGCTTGCAAAGAATCGATAGGGAAAAGAATAGGGTAAGCCTTAATAATCTTTGGTTGGTTATTCAACGTCTCTTGTGAATTATTGTTAACTAACTTGAGGGAAATACTATTTAGTGTTTCTGTCCATGTAAATCCAGCAGGGATCTCTGGCTCATTTTCAATAACATGAAGTACCGTTCCAGTCATGCTTCCCTCGCCTCGCTGTGGTTCTTGATGTAGAGCTTCATTGTACTTTTCCTCAAACTCTAAAACTTCACTAATACCTTCAGTCAACGTAGTACTTTTGACGATCCATTTACCTTGAAAATTTCCTCTACCTAGATTTGCGCCTGCCCCATTTAATGCCCGAATGATTGCATCTGTAAATTGGGAAATTTGGTTATTCTCACCCCAAGCACTGTCGCTCTGTTTTGTTGCATAATATAAGGGGGCATCTCCATGATGAGTCAAATCTAATTCGGGGTAAATCACTGGATCTGGTGAAATCATCCTGAAATTTCGGATTCTACTGGGTGTTGAACGGCAAGAATCAATAAAAAAATATTTCTTTGTAGCCTGAAAACTTGCAGTCGCATCATAAAAGGTTTTTAAGTCAAGACTTTTTTTAAATTCGTGTGTTGCAGCATTAAAGTCTTGTGCTAATAAAGCTTTGATTCCTTTGTGTTCAACGCCATGACCACAGAAATAGAAAAAGGCAACTTCATTTTCACTACGGTTACATTCATTTTGCCATTGAAGGATAGCATCACGAATTTTTTGAAAATAGACTTCTTCATAATTCCAACTTTGATTCACTTGACGCAAAGAATTCCGATACCTATCTTGGACTGAAGAATCCATATTGTTTGCTGCGGAAACCAAAACATCAAGATATTTAACATCAAGATATCTAATATTTTGCGATGAAGGGTCAGGAAATCTCAGTCTATTTTGAAGCCATAATGCAAATTCTAATGCTGATACAGTGGCACTACTAATATCATCTAAGTTATAATACCGAACAGAATCGTAGTGACCTACTCCTATGACAAGTGCCCTAATACCTGGTCGATCATTTCCTTGATTGTTAACAATAATCACTATAAAGAACCTTTTAACTTTATATTAATAATTTTCCCAGCTTTATTATTGAGACTCTACAATTCTTGCAGCTAACCTTTCATAAAAACTGATTCTTGCAAAATAGTCGCCATGAGCAGTCAGAATTCCACCAGGTGATTCAAAACAAAAGTCTTCCACTCCTTCAAACTCAGAATTAAAGGCAAAACCGAGAATATCCTGCGGATCGAAAATATTAAACCATTTGTCAACTCCTAACGGTTTCGGAGCCTTTGCTTGTCCAAAACCCCCCGACATCTGTCCTATTTGCTGGTTAGTAAATAATTGTAGTTGCTTGAAAAGTGAGGCTTGGCAACCAACAGTAACAAATATATCTACTTGCAAAGTGGGTTCAAAATAGGTTAGCACATCATAAAGTATGTTTCCTCCCATACTGTGACCAACTACGATTAATAGCTCGTTTGAATCATTAGCAAGTTGCCGAGCTTCTCGTAAATCCTCAAGTATTACCTTTACAATATCCCCTGGCTGCTCTCTCGTGCCACGAGTTGTTTGGTAATAAAAAACATCTCCAACAAAACGGGTAATTCTCTGTGTAAGACTTGGTCTAAATATGCGAAGCAGTAGATTGGTTGGAATGTCCTGAAAATTTTGTTTAGTTCTTTGTGCTGAGTCTATTAAATAATTAAATACTTTATCTCCTGCTCCAAAGCTTCGCATATCTGTTTGCTGAAACTCCATTGAAGTATTCTGTTGATTCCAGTTTTCGATTGCCTCAATTAGTTTATCAATAAAGTCAGAATCATTTACAGCATCATTAATCCAATCGGGAGAAGGATTTTTCAAAGAATATTCACTAGCAGAAATTCCTATTTTCACTACATTTGATAAGGTGTTATTGTCCCTTTCAACTTCAGAAAGATTCACTGCCTCAATCAATAATTGATCTATGAAGTTAGGAAAAGACTGTTTAGCTAGACTGATAAGTTTTTTATTAGGATTGTCTTGATTTCCAACATAAATTGCTGGAATTGAATCTGAACTCAAATCAAAATTTGAACCAAAACGTTCAACATTAGGATATGCCTGCGGTGGAGGAATAATAGGATTGTCTTCTGGAATTTCAGGAACATTAATCCCCCACAGAGGATTAAAAATCCTAGCATTTCGATTTCTGATTACTTGTTGTAAAATAGTTTCGCGAAAAAACGCATTTCTATTTTTAATCTTTTTTCGATCTTCTGAATTGTTTCGATTACCAACTCCATGAACAAAAACCAAAGGCATAATGTTACGTTTGTATTAATAATTTTCACATTATAATATTCTGATGAGATATATCAAAAGTATAAAATGTAACTTTTAGTAAAAGTTTGGCGATCGCAGCAAATAGAGGATGACCAGGAGAGAGTAATTCGGCATCTTGATGAGTAGGGTTAGCTAGATGCTCTTTGTAAAAAGTCAGCTTGGAATAATGTTTTTCTGGTGTCCCCAAACGGCGTACCGCGTTTAAATTATCCGAACGAAATTCTTCTTTAATATAGGGAATACGCCACAAACCATCGGCGCGAATTTCTAAATTAATTCCCAAGCGATCGCAAGTGCGTTTGAAAAATTCTTCTATGTAGCGTGGCATCAACCTTTGTTCTTCAGAAACATAGTCCCGATCTTGAGTACGGCGAATCCGTGACAAATCGATGTGAGATGTTGCCAAAGCTACCCCCGTTGCCTCTTCCAATTCTGTAATTCGCTTGGGATCGAGATGTTCGATTTGCTCGATCGCTTCATCCTCTGCTGCTTTGCCATAGGTAGCCTCTCGAACCATATCTTCAAATTGAATGTCATTAAGACGCAGTAATTGACCGATGACATCAAAGACGCGATCGCCCAATGCCGAGCGAATTTCCTCTAGCTTGGTTAGCAATTTAGACAGCACTCGACCTTCTACTGTATTTTCAGCCAAAAAGTTAAAAATATAAACTGCCCTTTCTTGTCCGATACGGTGAATTCGTCCCATACGTTGTTCCAAACGATTCGGATTCCAGGGTAAATCGTAATTAATCATTAACTGACAAAATTGCAGGTTAATTCCTTCTCCTGCTGCATCTGTCGCCAAACATATTTGTTTGTCAAGTCGGAAATTAGTTTGCGCCTGTTTTCGAGCAACTGGATTCATTCCCCCGTGAATTTCACAAGTGGTATAATCCAAAACAGTCAAATTCTGCTTGAGATATTCCAAGGTATCCCTATGCTCGGTAAAAATCAGCAGTTTACCCCGTCCATCCTTCAATTCGTTAAATTCTGCTCTTGCCAAACATTCTTTAAGAGCATTCAGCTTTCTTTCCGTACCAATTTCGATTGTTTCTTGTGCTAGCTTAACCAAACGCTCTAGCTCGTCTAATTCTTCTCTTAATTGGTCTATTTCTTCAACTACGGTAGATTCAACTGCGATATCTTCCAATTCTTCTTCATCGCAGTCATCGCTATCCTGTTCGGTGTCTACAATTTTGCCCAAACTCATCAAGCGATCGCGTTGTTCTCCAGGTGATAAATTGTTTAACTCCTCCAACAAATCGGCAAACCGTTTCTGTCTTTTCTTCAAAGAGCTAAAAATAGCATTTAGACTACTAGCTAATCGTCTTTGTAATACCGTTCTTGCTAGAGCAACTGACGCTTGTTTTTTCCCTTTTGTCTTGCCCAAATATCTGTTGATATATTTAGTGACGCGATCGTACAGAAACTTTTCAGGTTCGGATAACTCAAAGGGTACGGTTATAGTATGTCTTTCTTTAAATAACTTCCTTCCTTCAAAATCTTTCAAATCCTCTTTTACCCGTCGCAAAAACCAAGGACTGTCATTCAGACTGAGCATCTCTGGATTAAGAGTTTCTGAAATAAACTGTTCTGGATCGAGTAGTAGGAGAAAATTATGAAACTGCTCTGCATTCCCTTGGTGTGGTGTCGCGGTTAACAATAAAATTCTCTCGCTAATTCTCGATAGCTCTCTGGCTAACTTATAACGCTTAGATGGGTCTTTTAGCTTCCGCGCCGAACACTTATGCGCCTCATCAATAATCACCAAATCCCAGTCAACCTGTAAAATACCCGAAAGAATATCATCTCTTTTAGCAAAATCGATCGAAGCAATACATTGCCGAAACCTCTCCCAAGGATTACCTGCTAATTGTCCCTTAGCCAAATTAGAGTTAATAACTTCATAAGTCTCAGAAAACTTACTGCGTAACTCATCTTGCCACTGTAAAGTTAGGGGCGCAGGAGCCAGAATCAAAACTCGTTCGATAACCTGCCGTAACTTTAATTCTTTGAGCAACAACCCTGCCATAATCGTTTTACCCGCACCAGGATCGTCAGCCAACAGAAACCGCAACCGAACTTGAGGCAAAATTCTTTCATAAACTGCTTCTAACTGGTGAGGTAAAGGACGGACACCACTCAAACTTACTGCAAAGTGCGGATCGAATTCGTAAGCTGTTTTGATTCGTGCCGACTCAATGAAAAGAAAAAACCGATCGGCATCAACAGGGGTAGCGGTTAACTGTTCCCGACTAGCTAATATTTTTTCTGCTTCAGATACGGTAAGATAGGCATCTCGTAATTCTCCTTGTTGAGTACGAACTCTTAGTAATAATGTATCGTCGATAATTTTTGCCGACTCAACAGTAACTAAACCATTAAACTGCTCTGGAATAGAAATACGTTTTCCTACTATCTGATCGATCTCGCCAATCATCTGTTGCTGTCGTAAAGTGAAAACTGTTTACCTACACAAACCTAAGCGATCGAGATTTAAATCGCCATCTAGTGTAATTACCGATTCTTCCTAGTTAACTAAATTTTTATTTCAATCGATGATGAATTTTATCCAACCAAATTGGAATAACAGCTTGTCCCTTATTTAAAAATGCGATCGCTTTTTTTCTATCAAACTCTTCTAAGACAAGCGATCGTTTCTTTTCATCCCAACAGAACATCCAACGTTTCTTACTCCTGCCGTCGGCATAAAGAACATACGCTTCAACGACTTCTTTTAAGCCTCTACTAGCTTCGCTAAAGCTTAACCCTACAGACAATAAATATTCCATGATCGCCAGTCGCACTACATCAGACTGAGAATAGTAAATACTTCTACCAGTACCCGTTCCCTGAATTGTTGGTACGACAACCTCTTTCTCCCGCCAATACTGTAACTGACGCAGAGAACAGCCAACAGTTTTTGCTGCTTCCTTGCTTGTAAAGAATTTTTCACCCATAGTCAAAATTCTACAGAATCGCGGTAATATACACATATGTTTGGATTAGACATTATTGTTAACAATGAGCCAGATTACCATTCAATGTCGCTTGGTCGCATCAGAAAATACTCGCCGTTATATTTGGCAATTAATGGCAGAGAAAAATACGCCATTGATTAATGAAATACTGTGGCAAATAAATAATCATCCAGACTTTGAACAATGGCAGTCTGATAGCAAATTACCTGGTACTCTGGTTAGCGATTTGTGCAAATCTTTTAAAACCGATCCTCTTTATGAAGGACAACCCTCTCGCTTTTATCTGTCTGTAACTAAGTTAATTAACTACATTTATAAGTCTTGGCTCAAACTACAACAACGCAGACAGCGCAAACTGGAAGGACAAGAACGCTGGTTATCCATGCTCAAAAGCGATACTGAACTACTGAAAGAGTGCGAATGTAGTCTGGATATCCTGCGTAAAAAAGCCAAAGAGATTCTAGTTAATATTGAAGCTACTATTGAAAAATCACAGAAGAAAAAAAAGAATAAAAAAATACTAAAAAAGTCATCACTTCTCTTCGATTTATACGATGAGACAGATGATACTTTAACTCGTTCGGCGATTTGTTATTTGCTCAAAAATGGCAGTAAACTACCAAAACCTGACAAACCAGAAGACAGCAAGAAATTTGCTCAACGTCGCCGTAAAGTAGCCATCAAAATTGAAAGACTGAAAGAGCAAATAGAAGGTAGTCGCCCTCATGGAAGAGATTTAACAGGGGAGCAATGGCTAGAAAATCTAATTACTGCTGCAACTACCGTTCCAGAACACGATCGAGAAGCTCGTTCTTGGCAGGATATACTGCTCTCTAGACCTAAAACTATTCCTTTTCCCATTACCTTTGAAACCAACGAAGATTTAAAATGGCATAAAAATGAAAAAGGTCGTTTGTGCGTTCGGTTTAATGGTTTGAGTAAGCATACATTTCAGATATACTGCGATCGCAGACAGCTACACTGGTTTCAACGTTTTCTAGAAGACCAACAAATTAAGAAAGAAGGTAAGAATAGCTATTCTAGCGGTTTGTTTACTCTTCGTTCAGCAAAACTCGCTTGGAAAGAAGATAAAAAGAAAAACCAAGGTGAGCCTTGGAATGCCAACCGATTAATTTTATTCTGCACTGTAGATACTAGATTTTGGTCGTCTGAGGGAACACAAATAGCCAGAAAAGAAAAAGAGGCTAAACTTCTTAAGACTATCGATAATATGAAGGAGAAAGGCGAGTTAACTGAAAATCAGCAAGCCTTTGTTCAAAAGAAACACGCGACATTAGCCAAATTACATAACTCTTTTCCTCGTCCTTCCCGCAACCTCTATCAAGGTAAACTTAACATCATTCTCGGCGTAGCAATGAGGCTGAATAAACCAGCTACCGTAGCTATTGTTGATGGGGAAACAGAAGAGGTGATGGCTTTTCGCAGCATCAAACAATTATTGGGTAAAAACTACAGACTCCTCAATCGCCAAAGGCAACAGAAACAGGCTTTATCTCATCTACGTCATAAAGCTCAAAAACGTTCTGCTGACAATCAAAAAGGCGAATCTAATCTAGGAGAGTACGTAGACCGATTAATCGCTAAGGCAATTATTGAATTAGCCAAGCAGTATCAAGTTAGTGCGATCGTAGTTCCCAAAATTGAAGATATGAGAGAAATAGTCCAAAGTGAAGTTAAAGCTAGAGCAGAAGCCACAATTCCTGGCTATGAAGAAGGACAAAAGAAATATGCCAAGCAGTATCGAATTAACGTCCATAACTGGAGTTACGGTAGATTGATTGAAAATATTGTTACTCAAGCCAGTAAACTTGGTATTACTCTTGAAGAAGTTAAACAACCCGTTCGTGGTAGTCCAGTTGAAAAAGCTCAAAAAATGGCAATTTCAGGATATAAATGTAGTTAATAAAACTTAATCCTTAGCTTAATTCAGTACCTTGAAAATTACATAAGATTAAATATATCAATAGTGCCGTAGTTCATGCTCTATTTGAGCCTCTGTACTATGAAAAATGTGGGTTAGTTTGATTACCGAAAGTAATCTTGCTTTCTGACCCTGGTAGCTGTTCACTCTGATGCTGCTGTCAATAGACAGGAATAAGGCGCACTCCCAGCAAAAAGAGCGCGGGTCTACTGCTGTAGTGGCTACTGAATCATCCCCGAGCGAGGGGAAATCCTCTCTCACTCTTGGTTTGAGGCTTGTTAGAGCGACTATTTTTATAGTGTTGTATCGCGCAAGTATTGAAACTATTGCTAAGTATAGGTTGTAGCGATTTTAAAAATTGGATATTTTTCAAGCCTGTGGCTGAAATCAACTTTTTATCTTTGTACCGCGCAGCTTGTTACCAAAATGACTACTATCAAAGGGTTCTGGCTTTCCGCTGTCACAATCTACTTTGAGCAATGAGATGGATTGAAAGATGTGACGCTGGTTGTATTGATACCTGTGTCAAGCCTGGATGTGTCACAATCTACTTTGAGCAATGAGATGGATTGAAAGGTTATCAGAATTGTTAAGAGACTGCTTTACATTGTTGATGTCACAATCTACTTTGAGCAATGAGATGGATTGAAAGGATATCTTTGAGGATATTACCGATAGCACCAGAGGTCACAATCTACTTTGAGCAATGAGATGGATTGAAAGCACGTCCAGCATCCAGTACGGGACCCACAGCCTGGAGCGTCACAATCTACTTTGAGCAATGAGATGGATTGAAAGCCTGTGTTGACTCAATCGACTTTAATTTTTATCGTGTCACAATCTACTTTGAGCAATGAGATGGATTGAAAGACAAGCGCAGACGGACGATAAGGGAAGACACTCCTGTCACAATCTACTTCGAGCGATGAGATGGATTGAAAGTTAGGCTCTAGGCACTACTCAATGTTTTACTACATTTATTTACTTAAGTGTTTGATGATAAATCGCGCCGTAACTCATGTTTAATTTCTAATAGAACCTCTGTGCTGCGAAAAATTTGGGTTAGTTTGGTTATTGAAAAATAATCTTGCTTTCTGACCCTAGTAACTGCTTGCCCTGAAGCTGCTACTAATTCAATTAGTAGGAATAAGGTGCGCTCCCAGCAATAGGGGTATGGGTTTACTATAGTAGTGGTTACTGAATCATCTTCGAGCAAGAAGAAGTTTGTTTAAACTGAAAGCAAGTCTCTCTACCCCCTATAAGTTTTGGGTCGGACATTAATTTGTTAGGTGACAGTTATTTTGTTAAGATGACACCAATTTGTTACCGATGACAAATAAAGTGTTAATGTACAACAGAAGAGGCAAAATAATTCTCGTTTAATCCTTCTGAAACGATGGGGGTAGGGAGACTTGAACTCCCACGATCGCAATGATCAACGGATTTTAAGTCCGCAGCGTCTACCAATTCCGCCATACCCCCGCAAGTTTATGGTCTATCTCTTTAAACCTTATTAATAATACAGCATCTTTAGTATATTGCAACACTTATTTTTTAGAACCCTGAAGTTAATTTAAAATAGTTGCCAAGCTTTAATTAATTTTCCCTGCATCAAAGCTGCAACAGCCTGTAGAGTGTTAATCTCTGAAACATTGGAATTAATAGCTATAGCTTTGTTTAACACTTCCTCTGCTAGTCTGGGTTTCCAGTCATAGAGATAGACAAAAGCTAGATAGGCATAGTTGTAGGGATTGTCTTGATTAAATTGTATTGTCTGTTGAAAAGTTGCGATCGCACCTGTAACATCTTGTTGTAAGACTTGGGATAAACCTACTGCATAAGTCCAATTTTGTTGGAGTTTTTCAGGAATATCTTTTTGTTGTAGCCGATAAGATAAACTTAGTTCTGCTTGGGTCAGATAGTCTTGTTTGCCATCATATTGATTAATGCGGGCAGTTTGAGCAAAGATCGGTTCTAATCCTGCTATCCCATCCGCCATAGTAGGGGCAATAGTGCGAAGTTGGGTAACTAAGTCTAATTCTGGGGCTGGTTTGGCTGGGGTCTTAGGATATATAGTGATATTGATAGAAGGGAGAGAAATAGGAGAGGTTTCTCCTGTCTGGCGATTGAGATAGGTAGCAGTGAGGGTATATTCTCCTGGTGCTATATTTGGAGGAGGAAGCATAGCAGTATGTTCTGTAACCTGGAATGTATTTTGGTACTGTTCTGTTCTAAGACCACTACTATCTAATGCACCCATCCCAATACCGTGATCGTGTAACCAGATATTAGTGTTAGAAGTTAGATTATCTGATTTCCAGGTGAGTAATACGATTCCCTGTTGTAATTGTTGCCAACTACCCACCCATTGATAAGTAACAGGAATAGGTTTCCCTGGTGGTGCTGTTTGAGGTAGGGTAATTTGATTTAATGTTACTAATTCTTTTGTAGAAGAAACTTCGACTGGAGTAACTTCTATACTAGGCTGGGTAGAGTGATAAAGTTTTAACTGACTATCATCTCTGAGTTGCCAAGTTTTATGTAGAGTAAAGTCACCTCCTGTTTCGACTAACTGGGTAATTTTCTTTTGTGCATCGGGTATCGATCCTTGATCTCCTGTTTTGGTAATAAACCAATCAAGCGATCGCGCATCTGCTATAATTTCACTATCTCTGACTCCCACTTGTCTTCCTACCACTTGAAAGTTTTTTAAGCCTCCATAGAAAGAGAAGTTGTGTTGATTAATCCCAGGAGTAGAAGGTAACACCCCTAGAGTGGTGCGGAGATAAGGAGATGTATTAATAATTTCGGCAATAACTTCTGGATGGGGATATTCTAAGCCTGTAGAGGGATAGTGCTGCACTCTGGGGCTGAGTTTTTCTGTAACAATATTTCCTCCCAAAGGAAACAAATTTAACATCATTAAGACTATTCCTAAGCCTACTGTCCCCCAAGCAATATATTTTTGCCAGCTTCCGCGATAGGATAATAAACCAAGAGCTAAGATTAAAGAGAAAACTGGCAGTAAAGGCAGTATATAACGAGCATCTTTATTTATATTGACTGAAGATAGTAAATAACCTCCAATCAGAAAGACTATAATCCATCTGACAGAATCAGAATTGAGGATGATCTTATTGGTCTTAGATGAATTTTGCCAAATCAGATATACAATCAAGCCACCCAAGGGAATGAGTAATATATGCCAAGAGAGTAAATAGGGTAATATC
>JBFRWK010000306.1:0-20652 GCA_051439545.1 Xenococcaceae cyanobacterium
GGTTAGATTACTACGAAGTCAACAAATATTGGTTGCAACGTCTCATTCGTGAAGATGGTCAGTGGTCACAAAAAGTCGAATGCAGGGAAAAATTTGAATATGCTACAGACGGTTATCATCCTTGTCGTCCCAATTCATATTTATTGCTAGGAATTATTAGTGCTATTGAACCACAACTTAAAGGATTGCTATCTTTTGTTTCACCACATGACCCTAATCTAATAATCAAAAATTTAAGCTTAGACTTTGACCCCGAAATTGAATTAAAAAAACGTTCCCAACAAAAATCACTAAAACAAGAAACAACATCATCACAATATTTAGACGAAATCAGAGAGGAGATAAAAACATGACCGTTGCAAAACAACCCCCAGCACCAAACGCACTAAACTTTGACTGTGAAACAGGAAACTATCATACTTTTTGTCCCATTAGCTGTGTTGCTTGGCTATATCAGAAAATCGAAGATAGCTTCTTCCTGGTTATTGGCACAAAAACCTGTGGTTACTTCCTCCAGAATGCAATGGGAGTAATGATTTTCGCCGAACCTCGCTACGCCATGGCAGAACTAGAAGAAGGAGATATCTCAGCAAAACTCAATGACTACGAAGAATTAAAAAGATTGTGTTTGCAAATTAAGCGCGATCGCAATCCGTCTGTTATCGTTTGGATCGGTACTTGTACCACCGAAATTATTAAAATGGACTTGGAAGGTTTAGCACCCAAGTTAGAAGCGGAAATCGGTATTCCCATCGTTACCGCCCGCGCTAATGGTTTGGATTATGCTTTCACCCAAGGGGAAGATACTGTACTCGCAGCAATGGCGCATAAATGTCCTAAACAAGCACCCAAAGCAGAAGCAGAAAAAGAAGAACGTAACTCTATTTCTAAACTACTTAATTTCGGACGTAAGAAAGAAGAAGTTAAAGCAGAAGAATCTGATTATGTAGATCATCCTCCTCTTGTATTATTTGGTTCTTTACCCGATCCCGTAGTAACAAACCTTACTTTAGAATTGAAAAAACAAGGTATTAAGGTTTCTGGTTGGCTACCTTCCAAACGGTATACTGAGTTACCCGTAATTGAAGAAGGATATTATACTTGCGGTGTTAATCCTTTCCTATCTCGTACCGCCACTACTTTAATGCGTCGTCGTAAAACTAAATTAATTGGCGCACCTTTCCCCATTGGCCCTGATGGTACTCGCGCTTGGATCGAAAAAATCTGTTCTGTGTTTGGTATCGAACCTAAAGGACTGGAAGAAAGAGAAGCGAAGATTTGGGAAAATTTACAAGATTACATCGAATTAATTCGTGGTAAGTCAGTGTTCTTTATGGGAGACAACCTCTTAGAAATATCTTTAGCCCGTTTCTTAATTCGTTGCGGTATGACTTGTCCTGAAATTGGTATTCCCTACATGGATAAGCGTTACCAAAAAGCAGAATTAGACTTGTTAGAAAAAACCTGTAACGAAATGGGTGTGCCTCTACCCACTATTGTAGAAAAACCCGACAACTATAACCAAATTCAACGCATCTATGAATTGCAACCAGACTTAGTTATTACTGGTATGGCACACGCCAACCCTCTAGAAGCCAGAGGAATTAATACTAAGTGGTCTGTGGAATTTACCTTTGCCCAAATGCACGGTTTTACCAACGCACGGGATATTTTAGAGTTAGCCACTCGTCCAATGAGAAGAAATAACAATCTCAAGGAATTGGGTTGGGAGAAATTAGTTAAGGAAGAAGCAAAGGTTTAGTTATCTCACGTAAAGACGCAAAGGCGCAAAGGAAAATGCAAAGTCCAAGGTAGAAAATTAATCTGTAGGGGCGTTTAATGAAACGTCCCTAAAATATTAAGAAGTCAAATCACCAAGATTTCACTCCAGGAGGCATAAATTCTTGTCCAGTAAGTTCAGAAGATATTTCATCAATAAATTGATAATGAGATTTTATTATTTTCAGTTTTTCCAGACACACCATGCGACTCGTTAAACTGGATATTTTTAAATGTTAGTAATGATTTAGTCGCGTTTAAAAAACAATAGTATGCTGTCAATGGAGATGAAACTTTTGGTAGTTGCTCTGTAGCTTGAAAAAAATATTTTGCTTGTTGCCAATAGAATAAAGTTTGGTTATTGTTAGCTCCCTTTCTTTGTAATAACTAAGAATATAGATCGAAAAACATCAAAATTTCTATATAAATGAAAAACATTGATTTAGAAAGCGATACAAATTCTTTTTGGTGGGCATTGATGATAATCTGGCACACAACTTTATTGACATCAATATGCCCACCCTACGATTCTATCGATTAGCTACAATTTAATACAATTAAGTACCATAGCTATTCTGAATGCCTAAAATTTAATCAGTTCCCAGAAGGCGTTTTGTCAAATTAATATAATTAATTATGCAGACTCTAACAGATGCAAAGCAAAAGTGGCAGGATGAGGCATTAGAAAGCTTTTTCAATATGGTGAAAGCCCCTGATGGAGACTTTGATGCAATTAGTCAACTTTCCAAGACTCTTAATGAACCTGAGAGTCTAAAGCTGTCGATCGAATTTGTTTCTCGCCATCAACAAGGAAAACAAGCTTTTATCGAACGTCCACGTCTAGGAAATGTCGTTTTTCCACAATTGTTAACCTTGCCTCAAGATACACTGGGCTATGCTTACGCTGACCACATGACAAAAAATGGTTTAACGCCATTACAAGCTAGTCAAGTCGATAACGATTACCAGTTTTTTCTGGCACATATTCGAGAAACTCACGATCTTTGGCACATAGTTACAGGTTGTGGCACAAGTATAATCGGAGAAATTCAGCTAGAGGCATTTTATGTAGCACAGCTTTATGCCTCTCGATTTTGGTTAGCTTTACTAGCAAAAAACTTACTTAAAGCAACCGTTGATGATATTGAAATAGGTAGTAAGTATATAGATGCTATTACTCAAGGATGGACAATGGCAAAGCAGGCAAAACCTCTATTTGGTATCCGCTGGAATACTCTTTGGTCAACTCCGCTAAAAAATGTTCGTGCTTCTTTAAATATTGTCTCTATATAGCAATACTGTTTGAGTTGTGAAAGATAACTTATTTATAGTCGTTAGTCATTAGTGGTTAGTGATTATAGTTAATCGCTGAGTAAGTTACAAAATTCTTATTTATTCTTTTTTTCGGTAAATTTTCATAGCTTGAATTTTTTTAACTAACTCATACTTATTTTTTAAAGCTTCTCTAAACATAATACCTGGTTGTCCCCGCAACCCGCCTTTAGCAATAATGTACTTGGGTTCTTGAACTAGAATTTTAGCTAATTCGCTCTCGGTAGTTGCCCCTGGTTCAGCCATATACTCTAATAAATTAAGATTGACGATATTGTAGGGTTGAGTAGTAGATTTACTCAAAGGCCGAGTATCTAACAACCAATAAACAATATGACTGTTGAGCATAAAGATAGGTTCGCCTGAATAGTTTTCTTGTTTAAGGTATTCTGCTATTTCATAAGAAACACCACTAATAGGAGACTTGCCAGCAATAATTCGCTCGAATAAAACTTGATATTCCGATACTAGTAAAGGAATCATACTTAGCAGAGATACAACAAAAGCAATAACGGCAAGGCGAGTAAATTTTGATAAAGCCAAGCTTAAAAAAACTGCCGATGCTAATGCTAAGAAAGGATATAGTTGCATATGATAAGCATTAAAAGATCTACCTCCTCGTAAAATAGAAATTTCTGTACCTATTAGGAAAATAAATAAAAATTCTGTAGTAATTTTTTGGTTTTTGGTTAGATTTTTCCACTGTAATAGTAGCGTTACTAGTCCTGCGAAACCTCCCAACCAAATTAAAAAGTTAATGCCAGCGTGTGATAAGTGCGAAAGAGCTTTTAATAAGTATCTTGCTTGGGCTGCCCCTGCTCCTAGCATGGAAAGATCGGTATCCGCATAGTTCAATGAAGCTAAAACAACGGAATTCCACCATAGTTGGTGCTTACCAGTAATCAAATAGGGAAAATAATTCAAAAAAACAACCAGTAAATTCCCCATTCCATAAGCCAGTGTACATTTAATTGAATAGCTAAGAGAGCGAGATAATTGCTTAAATACAATTAGAAAAATCCCAAAGCCAATCATAAGGGCAACATAAGCTAAATTGAGTCTCATCATTATGGCTAACCCCATTAAAATGCCCGTTAAAAAGCACTTTTTTGGGGTTATTTTCGAGCTAGCAATTATAGTAAGAGATGCCGTAAATGGAGCTAGAGCAATTTGTTGTAGCGTTGTCATTTCCATCACTTTACCCACATCTGTCCCTAAAGCCACCACTATTGTGAGTAAAATAGCACTGATGATTCCTGTATTCTGATTCCAGACTCTCTTTCCTAAAAAATAGATGGCAAGACCTGCAAGGGCAATATATATTGAAGCGTATAAACGGACACAAAAGAGGCTTTTGCCAAACAAAATAATTGGCAATGTAAAAACAAAGAATCCTAATGGTGGTTTAATATCCCATAATTCTGTGTAAGGTAAATGACCATCAAGGATCGATTGTGCCATGAGAATAAAAGTTGCTTCATCTGATAAATCGAGATATCGAAAATAAGAAGGTAATTCGATCGAGATGGCTAAAGCTAGTAATCCTAAAAATACCAAGATAGCTTCTTTATAGGGGATTTTATTTTTCGGACGAAAGTTTTGTTCAAGTTCAGTTAAGCGATCGATTGAGTCGCTATCAGCAAATAATTTTTTCATAACGCTTACCAAAAAGGTTTACTATTTAGTATGATGGCAATGGCTCGATCGCGTTTTTACCAAGAATGTAAAGAAAGGTATCTAATTCTCTTCCTGGTCTTCAAGATAAAGTGTTCGATCGCGATCGATAATTTTTAAACATTTACTGACTCTTCGAGCAAGTTTTTTACTAACTAAAATTAATGCTTGGTCTGGTGGAAGAAACTGATAAGTACTAATTTCATTAGTGGCAATCTCAATCTCTGCAATTTTTTCTCGCGTAAGAATGCCCCCAAAAAAGATAAATTGTAGAGACTCGATCGTTTCCGAGTTTTTACTAGTGTAATCGATACATAACAATCGTTCTGGTTTTATTTCAAGGCCAATTTCTTCTTTTACTTCTCGAATACAAGCAGTTTTGGGGGATTCATCTGCTTCAACAACACCGCCAGGAAGATTCCAAGTATCTTTATACACGGGTTTAACTATTAATATTTTGCCCTTGCTATCAAAAAGTAGGCATCCAGCACCCATGCGTTTTTTTGGCAGACTTGCTAAATATTCTTGACGATTCATTAACTTAATTGTTTTTACCCAATTGCTATATTCTCCTCTGGAGAGCGCAAATTTTCTACCATTTCCTGAACTTCTAAAGGTGGTGGTGGAGTCAGGCGAGAAACAATATAGGTCACGATAACGTTAAGTACCATGCATACTGTCCCAATACCTTCAGGGGAGATGCCTAAAAACCAAGGCTGCATACCAGAGAATTTCACGCCAATGATATAGAAAGTAGTAAAGGCTAAACCCACTATCATCCCAGAGATTGCTCCTTCTCTGTTAGTGCGTTTATCAAAAATACCTAAAATAATGACGGGAAAGAAACTAGCAGCAGCGAGTCCAAAGGCAAAAGCGACAACTTGCGCCACAAAACCAGGGGGATTAACACCAAAATATCCCGCGATCGCGATGGCAAAACCAACCATAATTCTACCAACCATTAATCTTTTGGCTTCAGAGGCTTCAGGATTGATAATACGGTAGTAGACATCATGGGCGATCGAACTAGAAATTACGAGTAATAACCCCGATGCTGTAGATAAAGCAGCAGCTAATCCTCCCGCAGCGACTAAGGCAATTACCCAAGGGGCAAGTTTGGCAACTTCTGGAGTAGACAGAACGATAATATCGCGATCGATCGTAATTTCGTTAGTTGATTCGTCTGGGGTTAAGGCAATTCTTCCATCCCCATTTTTATCTTCAAATCCTAATAAACCTGTATTTGACCATTTAGTTGCCCAATCTAATTCTTGTACTTCGGCGATGGTTTTATTATGTAAACTATCTATCAGGTTATAACGAGCAAAAGCAGATACCGCAGGAGCGGTAGTATACAAAATAGCAATAAATAGTAATGCCCAACCTGCCGAATAACGAGCAGCACGGGGAGAAGGGACAGTATAAAAACGCACAATCACATGAGGTAAACCCGCAGTTCCTACCATTAAAGCAATGGTAATAAACAGCACATCCAACATGGATTTATTGGCAAAAGGCTGAGTATATTCGGCAAATCCTAAATCTAATTGAACTTGGTTTTTTTTATAAACCATATATTTACAAAGTTTTTAATTATTTCGATAGATATTTATAAATAAAAAGCCAAAATTTAAAATTGACTAATTAGACATTAATTATATTTACAAAATAATTATTTTAATTTACAAAAACCACAAAATAATTTGTCTAATTTACAATATTTTTTTTAGTATTAAATTCAGATTAATTTTGACGTAATAACTTTTCCCCTAGGCACAAATGTATTAAATTTAGACTTAAAGAACTTTTCGTGTTACAAAAAGAAAATTAAGTAACAAACTTTATTTTCGATTTTATAAAGCTGAAAAAAATAGCACGAGAACGATAAATCGAACAACCATAATTAATACATAGAGATGCCAGGAAGAACTATATTATTTGTAGAAGATAATCAAGATTATCAAGAATTAATTCGATTAGCCTTTGAATCTTGCGAGATCGAGCATAATCTCGTTATGGTGCAAAGTGCAATTGAAGCGTTAGACTATCTATTAGGCAATAGTAGATATTCTGAACGAAATCTAGAAGATCTGCCAGCCTTAATTATTCTCGATTTAAACTTACCATTAATAAATGGACCAGAAGTATTACAAAGTATTCGCGCTAATCCTCTAACTAGATTTTTGCCAGTAGTAGTCATGAGTAGCTCAAGCGAATCAGAAGATATTAGAACTAGCTATCTCTTTGGTTGTAATAGCTATATTCCCAAACCCTTGGACTTTACACAACTACAAAATTTTGCTAGAGAAATAATATTGTATTGGTTAAATATTAATCAAATCCCCCCTGTCTTTGGAGTAGTAGATGAGTAAACTTCTGCGAGTCTTAATTGTTGAAGATTCAGAAGATGATGCGGAACTGTTAGCGATCGAGTTAGAGCGCGGTGGTTATCGTGCTATTTATGAGCGAGTAGAAACTCACTCAGATATGCAGACTGCTTTAAAAGAGCAAATCCACTGGGACATTATTCTAGCGGATTATGCCTTACCCCACTTTAGTGCGATCGCTGCTCTAGATCTACTCAAAGACTACCAATTAGATTTACCCTTTATTATTGTTTCTGGCAAAATAGGTGAAGATACAGCGATCGCTGCTATGAAAGCTGGTGCCCACGACTATCTACTCAAAGGAAAATTAGCCCGATTAGTTCCTGCGGTAGAAAGAGAAATAAGAGAAGCTCTACTCAGACAAGAACATCGACAAGCGCAAGAGAGACTTAAATATTTAGCTTACTATGATGATTTAACAACATTACCCAACCGCACTCTATTTTTAGAATGTTTGAAGGAGCAAATTTCTAAAAACAAGCTATTTAACGCTTCAAATTCTGCTTTTGCCGTATTATCTCTAAATATGGATCGCTTTCGGATTATCAAGTATAGCTTGGGTCATTCTGTAAGCGAACAACTATTAATTGCTGCTGCCAAACGGATTAAAAAATGTTTGAAAGAGCGAGATATATTAGCCAGAATTAATGCTGACGAATTTGCAATTATTCTTACTAATGTAGAAGGAGCAAAAGAAGTTGAAAAGAAAGCAGAAGAAATTTACGCTCAGTTTTTAATTCCGTTTAAGCTACAAGAAACAGTGGTTTTTACCACTGTTAGTATCGGGATTGTGTTAAGCGATATTGGCTACGAACAACCAGAAAAGCTGCTACAAGCAGCAGATACAGCCATGCACTATGCTAAATTTGATGCCCTCAAAAATTTAGTGTTTTTTCATGAGGTGATGTATACTCTCTCCCTCAAAAGAATCCAATTAGAAAGTGATTTACAACAAGCTATTAGCGAACAAAAATTGCATTTAAACTATCAACCAATTGTCTCCCTCTCTACAGGAACAATTGATAGTTTTGAAGCTTTAGTCAGATGGGAACATCCTTCTTTAGGTTTAATCACTCCAGAAAATTTTATTTCTTTATCTGAAGAAACGGGTTTAATTATTCCCTTAGGTAAATGGGTATTAAAAGAAGCTTGTCAACAACTAGTTAACTGGAAAAAAAATTCCAATCGCTACTTACCCTTGAGTATAAGTGTTAATGTATCGGGGATTCAATTATCTCATCCAAAATTTTTGTGGCAAATCGATCGCCTCATACAAAGCCTACAAATAAATGGAAAATATTTAAAGTTAGAAATTACGGAAAGTAATTTGATGGAGAATTCCGTAACAATTACTAAAGTCCTGGAAAAACTCAAAGAAAGAGGCATTAAATTATGTATAGATGATTTTGGAACTGGTTACTCTTCTCTAAGTTATCTCCGTTATTTACCGATCGATACTGTTAAAATCGATCGCTCTTTTATCGTACAGAATAGTCAAGACCCCAATTATGATATCGTTAAGGCGATCGTTAATTTAGCTCATAGTCTTAGATTAGACGTGATTGCTGAAGGTATAGAAACAGAAATCCAGTTAGATATATTGCGTTCTTTAGGCTGCAAATACGGACAAGGATATTTATTTGCTAGTCCCCTCAACAATCGAGATGCACTGCAATTGATGAAACATGGCTTAAAAATTCATTAAAATTAGGCTCGAATATAATCTATATAAAGAAAGTTATATACTCAGGAATAAAAATAGTTGCTCGAAAATATTCTGGGTATAAAAAATGAAAATGAGAACTTATGGGAACAAGCAGTGGAGTTTTTTGTTAATAGCAGGATTAATTTTTACTGCTTTAAATGGCTGTGGCAATGCAAACGATAGCACGGCAAGTAATACAGGCAATAGCAATGCTACCAGTAGTTTGCTCGATACGATTAAAAACCGTGGTAATGTTATTTGTGGCGTTAACGGTCAACTGCCTGGATTCAGTTTTGTTAATGAAAACGGCGAATACTCGGGTATGGATGTAGAAATTTGTCGCGCTGTAGCTGCTGCTTTATTTGACGACCCGACTAAGGTAGAATTTCGCGACCTGAGCGCACAAGAACGTTTTACTGCGGTACAATCAGGAGAAGTTGACTTAGTTAATCGCAACACGACTTGGACAATTAGCCGTGACACTTCCGTTGGGATGGAATTTGCCCCTACTACCTTTTATGATGGCCAAGGGATAATGGTGCGCCAAGCTGATAACATCACCAGTTTAGAAGGACTCAATAATAAATCTATTTGTGTATTATCAGGAACGACTAACGAGCAAAATCTCGCCGATCGAATGCGTAAGCTAGGCATCAATTATCAACCTGTCGTATTTGAAGATGTTGATGCTGTCTATGCTGCTTACGATCAGGGACGTTGTGCAGCAGTAACTAGCGATCGCTCTCAATTAACAGCCCGTAGAGCCATTCTTGCCAATCCTGACGACCATGAAGTAACGAGCTTAGTCTTATCCAAAGAACCTTTAGGGCCAATGGTAGCTAATGGAGATGCCCAGTGGTTTGATGCAGTTAAGTGGATTACTTTTGCACTCTTTCAAGCAGAAGAGTTGGACATCAATTCCCAAAATATCGCTAGTTTTAACGATACAGAAGACCCCCAAATTCGTCGTTTCTTGGGTCAAGAAGGCAACTTAGGCGAGGATATGGGTCTACCGAATGATTTTGCTGCTAGAGTTGTCAGACACGTGGGTAATTATGGGGAAATTTACGAGCGCAATATCGGTCAACCGTTTGATTTAGAACGAGGACTTAATGAACTTTGGACTAATGGAGGGCTTTTGTATTCTCCACCTTTTAGGTAATGGGGAGTTGTTAGCGATCGGTTTTTAGTTGTTAGTTTCAATTATCTAGTTTTACTTGAGGATTAGCAGGATGTCCGTTGAAGCAGAAAAAATTCCTTTTTGGCGAGATAGTAAAGTCTTACGCATAGTGGGACAAATTGTGGTTCTTCTCATAGTCATTAGTATTCTCTTTTATTTAGGCAATAACCTGGTGCAAAATTTTCGGCGTTTGGGTTTAACTTTTGGCTTTGACTTTTTCGATCGCCCTGCTTCTTTTGGTATTGCTAATCCACCCATCGCCTATAGTTCAAATGATCCTTACTACAAAGCGATTTTAGTTGGTTTGATTAATTCTTTGCGAGTGATGTTTTTTGGCATCATTATTGCTTTAGTCTTAGGAATTTTTGTGGGAATTAGTAGACTATCGGATAATTGGTTATTGCGTCAGTTGGCAACAATTTATGTGGAGACTTTACGCAATACTCCCTTACTACTGCAATTATTCTTTTGGTATTTTGCCGTTTTTCTCAAGTTACCTAGAGTAGATAATCCCGTAACTTTGGGTAAGTTCGTTTTTCTAACTAACCGTGGGTTAGATCTTCCCTGGTTTAGGGATATACAACAAACAGGACTTGGGTTAGGGGTAATTATTCTGAGTCTAATCTTAATTTTCCTACTATGGCGCAAACGAGTCTACGAGATCGAAGAAAAAGGGGAAACTGGTCAGATTTGGTTAGTTAGCTTAATTGCAGTAGCGATCGCAGCTATCTTAATTTTCTTTTTTGGTTTAGACTGGGAGATTCCCCAACCCAATGAAAATAATATCGCTGGAGGACTAAATTTATCCCCAGAATTAGCAACCTTACTAATTGGTTTGAGTATTTATACTGCTGCCTTTATTGCCGAAGTCGTGCGGGCAGGAATTCAATCAGTAAATAAAGGACAGTGGGAAGCAGCAAAAGCATTAGGTTTAAGGCCTGGATTAGTAATGCAGTTAGTTATCTTTCCGCAAGCTTTACGAGTAATGATTCCCCCTCTAACTAGCGAATTCCTCAATTTAGCTAAAAACTCTAGTTTGGCCATCGCTATCGGTTATAACGATATCTATGCTATCTCTTATACTGTTGCCAATCAAACAGGAAGATCGATCGAAATGTTGTTAATTGTAATTGCAACTTATTTAACAATTAATTTGCTGATTGCTACAGGTATGAACTGGTTTAATCGATCGGTACAACTGAAAGAAAGATAATCTGATTATAATATGGGCAAATATGAGAAACTACTGCTAAAAATTATAGAAGGTAAATCGGATACCAATATTTCTTTTAGCGACTTATGCCAATTATTAGAAAAATTAGGATTTGACAAACGTATTCGCGGTAGTCACCATATCTTTCGTCAAGCAGGCATTCAAGAAAAGCCTAATTTACAAAAAGATGGTAGTAAAGCAAAAGATTATCAAATACGTCAAATAAGAACAATTATCCTAAAATACAAATTAGAAATCAAAGACTAATGTATAAGTATAAAATAATAATCAACTGGAGCAAGATAGATGAACTATTTATAGCTGAAGCTCCAGAATTACCAGGTTGTATAGCTCATGGCGATACTCAAGAAATTGCTTTGGCAAACATAAAAGAAGCTATAGAATTATGGATCGATACAGCTAAAGAATTTGGTGATTTTATTCCCGAACCTCAAGAATTGCAAAATTGCTGTTTAAAAATTATTTTTTCCGAAAAATAGCTAACAAAATATTCATAATATCTATTATTCGAGCAAGTGACTACCACTAACCTACAATCAGGCTCTTCAACACCACCTACCAGTCAAATTAGTCCAGGAAAATGGTTAAAGAAAAATCTGTTTAGTACTTGGTACAATACAATCCTGACCATTGTTAGTTTATTATTTATCTACTGGATCGGCTCGGGATTAATTCGATGGGCATTGACTCAAGCAGACTGGACGGTAATTGACGCTAACTTCCGTCTCTTTTTTGTCGGTCGTTATCCCATTAGACCAGATAACTTACTTTGGCGACCTTGGACTAATCTGGGTATTATTATAGGTTTGGGGGGTTTTTCTTGGGGAATACTAGCGCGGAACGCTCCTTTTTTATTTAATCGCCGAGTTATATCCATTTTAGCTATCGCTGCTGTTGTTTGTGTGGCGATCGCCATTCCAGGAGGAATCCTATCTAGTGTAATTCTGCTGGGTATGTTGGTGCTATTAGTCCTAACTGCTGTAGGCGGAAAGCAAATAGGAAAACAATTTCCCGATTTAGCAGCTTGGCTACCTTTAATCTGGTTTATCACCTTTTTTATCCTTCTTTGGTTACTTATCGGGGGATTTGGACTCAAACCAGTCAAAATAGATAGTCTCAGTGGTTTTATTCTCACTCTTTTGGTGTCGGTAGTTAGTATCGTTCTCTGTTTTCCTTTAGGGGTTTTACTGGCATTAGGCAGACAAAGCGATTTACCCGTAATTCGCTGGTTATCCATTGCCTATATCGAAGTGATTCGGGGTATACCTTTAATCGGTATATTATTTATGGCACAAATAATGTTACCGTTAGTATTACCAGGAGATGTCAGACCAGATCGAGTAATCAGGGCGATCGCGGGTATGACTATTTTTAGTTCTGCCTATTTAGCAGAAAATGTCCGTGGCGGTTTACAATCTATTCCTCGCGGGCAATATGAAGCAGCTAAAGCCGTTGGTTTAAACTCTGCCCTTACCCTAGCCTTAATTATTTTACCTCAAGCCCTCAAAGCCGTTATTCCGAGTATGGTAGGACAATTTATTAGCTTGTTCAAAGATACTTCCTTACTGGCGATCGTCGGTTTAGTCGATTTACTTGGTATTTCCCAATCAATTTTAGCCAATCCCAAATTTTTAGGACAATACGGCGAAGTATATTTATTTATTTCAGTTATTTATTGGCTGTGTTGTTATTCGATGGCATTAGCTAGTAGAAAATTAGAACACAAACTGTGATTTGAGAAATTAAGAGTTAGAAAATGCAAGAAAAATGGTTTACCCCTATAGAAGTCAGGGGTTAGAGTAAGCAAGATATAAACTTTTTAAAGCTTAAAACTGCTGCGCGGTTAAATAAAAACAATATTTATGCTGCCCACTATAACTCAAATTGACTTAGGAAAATTAGCCTCAGGGGACACCATATCCCTACAAATTTATAAATTCATTGGCAAAAAACCAGGCAAAAAAGCCTATATCCAATCCAACTTACACGGTGCAGAAATTGTGGGTAATGCCGTTATCCAACAACTAATCGAATTTTTCTCCAGTTTAAAACAAGAGCAAATTACAGGAGAAATTTGGTTAGTACCTGCTTGTAATCCTTTAGCAACCAACCAACGCAATCACTTTTTTTCCACAGGCAGATTTAATAATTATGATGGAATTAACTGGAATCGAATTTTTTGGGATTACGAAAAATGCTGTGACGATTTAGAAGATTTTGCGCGATCGCAATTAAACTACTCACCAGAAATAATCAGAAAAAATTATTTAGCAAAGATCGATAAAGCTTGGCAAGAAGAACGAGAAAAAATCAAACAAGCTCGCAGCGTTCCCTATAAAGATTTTTATCGCGATCGACTACAATCTTTATGTCTAGATGCAGATTATGTCATCGATATTCATAGTTCTAGTAATCAGGGAACAGATTTTATTTTTTGCTTCCAAACTAGAGAAGAAAGTGCAGCCTATTTTTTAATTGAATACGGTATTTTAATGAGTGAATATGATGGTTATTCTTTTGAGGAAGCTTTCTTAAAACCCTGGTTAGCTTTAGAAAAAAAATTAGCACAATTAGGCAAAAACATCAAATTTGAAATCGAATCATGGACATTAGAATTAGGTTCGGGAATGATTATGAATCCTCAATCTCTAACCAAAGGGGTAAAGGGAATCAAAAATTACCTAACCTATAAACAAATTCTAGATTCAACAGAACCTCTCACTACAGAAAAGATAAAATTAGTACCAAGAGATGCTATAAAAAGTTATTATGCACCCACAGGAGGCATGATTCAATGGAGATTAAATTTAGGAACAAAAGTAAAACAGGGAGATAAAATTTATCAACTTCTTACCCTAAATAAACAAGGAAAAACCCCAGAAATACTCGATGTTTATGCCGATACAGATGGTGTAATTTTCGATCTGGCTACTAATCAATCTGTCAATCAAGGAGAATATATTTTAGATATTTTAGAAACAAATAATGAATAATGAACCAACAACAATCAACGATCGACCTCATGTCGTTCCGATAGCACCAGAAGGCTTTAAATCGGGATTTATTGGCATTATCGGCAGACCAAATGTAGGTAAATCTACTTTGATGAACAAACTAATCGGACAAAAAGTTGCCATTACTTCACCCGTCGCCCAAACAACTCGTAATCGTTTGCAAGGCATCCTTACCACTCCCGAAGCCCAGCTAATTTTTGTCGATACCCCTGGTATTCATAAACCCCATCACGAATTAGGCAGAGTTTTAGTGAAAAATGCCCAAACAGCTATTAATTCTGTCGATTTAAACTTATTTGTGGTGGATAGTTCTACTATAGCAGGAGGAGGCGATCGCTTTATTGTAGAATTGTTAAAGCGCAGTCAAACCCCTGTAATTTTGGGTTTAAATAAAATCGATCTCCAACCCAAAAATTATCGGGCGATCGATGATAGCTATGCCGACTCGATCGCCGATACCAATTGGCCTACCGTTAAATTTTCTGCTACCACAGGCAAAGGAACAGAAGAACTACAACAAATACTAATCGAGTCTCTCGATCCAGGCCCATATTATTATCCACCCGATCTGGTAACCGATCGACCAGAACGTTTTATCATGGGAGAATTGATCCGAGAGCAAATTTTACTCCTAACTCGTCAAGAAGTACCTCACTCGGTAGCTATTACGATCGAAAAAGTAGAAGAAACAGCCAAAATTACCAAGGTATATGCAGCGATAAATGTCGAACGCAGTTCTCAAAAAGGTATCATCATTGGCAAAAAAGGGGCTATGCTTAAAGAAATTGGGACTCAAGCACGTCAACAGATCCAGAAACTAATTGCTGGCGATGTTTATCTCGAATTATTTGTTAAAGTAGAACCAAAATGGCGACAGTCTAGATTCCGTCTAGCCGAATTTGGTTACCAACTAGAAGATTAGATGTTAACCACTAACAACGTTCCTACTCACAATTATTCATGTCTTCCCAATTAATAACCGTAACCGTCAAACTATTTGCTGCTTATCAAGAAGCTTATGGTATTTCCGAATTACAACTAAATTTTGCTCCTAAAACTCCAGTCTCAGCCGTTTTAGATAGTCTTCTCAAAGATAAACCAAAACTAGAACAATTTCGGAGTATTACTCGTTTTGGCATTAACCTTCAATTTGTAGAACCCAATACCCTCCTAGAAGATGGAGATGAAGTGGTGCTTATTCCTCCCGTGAGTGGTGGTTAATTATTATTTTTGCGTCTATGGCAATAATAACTACAAGCTTAAGTAAAAAGATCGAACAAATTAATAATTACTTAGAAAATAAAATTAAGCAAGAATTACACGATCCTAATTTTTTTCAAGAACTAAAACTAACAATTATTCATTGCCAAAAAATTAAACTAAAAATTAAATTCGTCAGTCAGCTTGTCGATGTGACGCAACAGTTGCAACAACTAAGTCAACCAAAGTTTGCCGAACACTTATCATGTAAAGTTCAGACAGTTACAGATATTACTAATATCGATCGAGTTATTGAAAACTGCGATTTACTTTGTTTGGTAAGGGATTCTCATAGTAGAATCTCTCAATTAGATAAGCAATTAATCCATAAAGCTAGTAAAACGAATATCTGCCAAGTTATTTTAGATGTGCAAAAAATTGAGAATAATAAGGAGATAATCACCACAAAACCTAGGAGTAATATACATACCTGGCTGACTAAACAAGGATACAACCATATCCAATTAATTTTGTTACCGCTTCATTATGACGAAAATAATGACTTATCCAAACAAATTAACGATTATTCCTTAGTCGAGCAATTATTATTTATTCATAAAACTCAATTAGAAGCTAGACTAAATCAAACGTTCACTTTAAAATTTAGCCAACTGTTTACCCGACAAAAAAAATCGATTTGGGAGCGAATAAAGCAAAAAAGACTTTATTTAAATAATCAAAGACAAAAATCTCATTTGGCATCAAAAAAAAATCAAGCAAAACAACAAAACAAAATTAGAAAATTAAAAGAAAAAATTCTGCAAGAAAAAATAACTCTCACCAATCAATTTAGTTATGATAGTTTGATATATAAAGTCAGCCAATTAGTCGATCGCTCTGAAGCCAGTTTATTTAAAGAAAACCATCAGCAATATATTCACTTAATTATCAAAGAAGAAAATATCTCTCAAAGATTGAATACTGTAGCGATCGAGCTTATTCAGTCAGAACTAGATAATTGGATTGGCAATAATTGGCAAGAAATAAATCGAATATTTAATGCTTCAATTTTTACCGATAATGAAGATAATTTAACTCAAAATGAATTACAATCTTCGCAAAAACTTAATGAATATCCTCATTTTGACGAAGTCTCGCTTACCTTCGACCTTACTAACTTCGTTTCTCTACCTTTATTAGAAGAAAATAGTAAAATCATTTTTGACTATCGCTTTGTAGATAGTAGTAGGTTTAGATTATCTGTAACTGTAACCTTTAGTTTAATCTTATACTTTTCGACGGGGAGACTCTTTGGGTTTGCTTTTGTTATATTTCAAATAATTAATTTTTTTACAGGACAAGACTTTAGAACCAAGAAACTAAAACAGCAAACTAAAGAATTAAAAAAAAAGTTAACTAATCAATATCAGTCTTTGGCGCGCTTTTTAGCCGATCGAGCTTGCCACACGCTTATTCTAGCTGTAGAAAACATAGATCGAGCCTATCGAGACGAGATCGATCGACTTACAGAAGAATCGGCAGAACAGCTAGCTCTCCTAAAATCCAGAATTAACGAGCATAAAAAGAGATTGAGCTATTTAAAGCAAGATGAACTTGAGATTTTATCTTTACTTCGCCAAAACTCATCTTCTGCAAGTGAATCGAAAACTAATATGTAAATAATCTATTCCAATTATGATATTTACTGAGGAGCTACTTCAATACTTACAATTGCAGTAACTTCTGGATGTAATTTCACTTCAACCTCATAATTACCCAATAAACTAATATCGGGAACAGTAATACCTCTTTTATCTACTTCTAATCCAGCTTGCTGCTGAATTACATCAGCTACTTCTTGGGAAGTCACCGTACCGAAGATCGCATTTCCTTCCCCTACTTGTTTGCGAATTACCAAACGACCAATAGTTTTAAGAGCAGTTTTTCTAGATTCTGCCTCTTGTAAAATTGCTAATTTTGCTTGTCTTTCTTTTTCTCTTCTTTGCTCTACTTGTCTAATTATTCCAGGAGTGGCGATCGAGCCTAATCCTTGAGGTACAAGATAATTACGAGCATAGCCTGGTGCAACCTCTACTAGATCGCCAGTTGCCCCTAATTTACTAATATTTTTATTTAATACTACTTGGACGCGCTTTGCCATCTTATTTTTTCCTTTCGGCTAATAAAAATTACAAATAAATTGCCACAGAACTAACAATCGTATCAGATTAAAGCTTAAATAGCAATATTGTCATTACATCTGCTATAGCGAGTATTCTTCAAGTTATCTTATTGTAAAAAGAGAGTTTTTAAAAGATAAGCATTTTGCCGACCAAAAGCAGTTTTAGCAATTATTTGTTCGATCGCTATTTTCTAAAGGCACATCAAAATTACGTAACTAAAATAAGATAGTATTCTGGGGAATAACATGAGCCAGAATAACCAGACAAATACCAAGACTTTTTAAAACATCAAATCTTAAGTCTCTAGTGGAATTTGTTTTCACTTTATTTAGATATACTCAATTTAAATTAGCTAAAATTAATCATGAGAAGATTCAATCAACTCAATCCATTCTTCTAAAATAAGGTCGTAATGACCAGCTTGAGCTAAAGGATATTTTCCCTGTTCGATTGAGTTAATGAGATCGGGTAAAGCTTTAATAAAATCTGCTCCATGTTTGGCAGGGTGAATAGTCCAAGCTTGGGTAGAAGTCAGATCGGCTCTAATATAATCGCTCATTTCTAGTTTTTTACTAGTCATTGGTTCAAAAGAAGCGATCGCACCTTTTACAGAACCTTTTTGACCCCTTAATCTCCGTTCGAGTTTAGCCGAGATAGTTTGTAGTGGTTCGGGTAAATATCTAGAAAAGAGAGGGCGATGTTTCCACATTAAGGGAATTGGCGATAATTGAGCAAAGCGATCGCGATGAATTAGATAGGCACGCATACTAAAGAATTTATGAGCGAGAAAACCTCTTTCATCTTCAGTAAATGGGTTGGGATGAAAAGCCTTTCCTTCTGGATGGGGAGGGCCACAACGAGGGCGCGTAATTGCTATATTAGGAACGGATTCGGTTAAATCGATCGCTTTACTAATCCAATCGTAATTAGGATCTTGATGAAGGAGCATATCCGCATCAAAGTGGAGATAATAATCTGTAGCAGCAGCTTCGATACAGTACAAAGAAGCATATACTGTAGAACCTTTCCAATTGTGTGTATGGTCGAGCATTTGTAAAGCTTGCTCTCTACCAAAATACTTAGTATAAATCTGCTTGATTAAGTCTGGATTGTAGTCAATTTTGACAATTTTATCGATTACTCCTCGTTCGACCAAAGTTTGACAAGCAGATTCTAATTGTTCTTGGCTACCCGTATCATAACGATAGCGTTTATCCCCCGTCAGAGGTGCGCTATCTACTGCTAAAACTTTTTCGGTAAAAGGATAGTTACAAGCTCGAATCTGATGGGGTATAGTTTGCAACATATAAGGTACATCAGTTCGTGCTACCAGAATCCAGAGTGATACGGGTGTTTTCATAAAAATGAGCTAGTAGAATTTGCCTTCTCTCCCACATTCGATAAATTAACAGAGTCATTAGTCGATCGCCAAGTAGAAGCTTTTTCAAATCTATATTTAGTCGCGATCGAGCTTGGAAAATTACCTTTGTTGGCTCTATAAAAGAGAGATCCCTATTAGGAAAGGCTTAGGGGAATGCGATCGCTTGAATCGAAAATTTTAACCAATTTGGGCGATCGCATTTTTATTGATTAAATATTACCTGTTTCCTGCATATATTCTGTTAACAAAGAAGCAGGAGGACGATTGTATTGCCACGCAAAAGCATGACGGAAAGATGCTTCTTGACAAGCTTGTAATTGTTTAAAATCAATCACATCTTGAGTTAGTAAATTTTCGTACTCAAAAGGCAAACGCACATTATGCAAACCAGCATTATCAGTGCAGATAGCAATATCTACCCCTGCCTCAAAACAGCGATCGAATACTACTTTTAGTTGAGATAAATTATCTAGAGTTCCCGTTTTAAAATAGGTAGTAGGACAAACTTCTAAACATTGTTTGCGTTGAGCTATTTCGGGTAACAATTCTGGATAATGTAACGGAATTTGGATTCCATGACCGATACGCATCAAATAGGGTAATAATTCTGGATAATTACCATCGGTGGTTTCATAAACATGACCTGTTGTTTTGATCCCCAACGCCAGAGCATATTTGTATAAACTAACAAATTCATCTAAACGCTCTCGATAATGTGCATCTCCCCCCGCTAAATCGACGGCACAAACATATTCTTTGGAGTTGGCAGCAAGCTCGACGATCGCCTTGTTAACTTCATAGGGTAGCCGAGAGTGCATACACAGAATTTGGCTGGTAACGATAGGATACTCTTTTACCTGACTTGCTAACCCAACAATTTCGACAATCTTCGCCATCTGTTCGATTCTGGCAGATTGACTTAAAGTTTCGTCAGTACGCAGATAAGGCGTATAGCGTAGTTCCAAATAAGCTAAATTTTCAAAAATGTATGCACCCCGAATTAGGCGATAGATAAAGTAGGGTAGAGTTTGCTCTGTTTGTACACTTTCTACTAGAGTATGCAATTCTAAATATTCATCTAGAGTATTGCGCGATCGCGTATAAAACTCTTCAAAATCGGGATAATTTGGAAATTTGGCTGCCAAGTCGGTATCATGACGTTGACAATATCTCCACAGAATTCTAGGTACAACTGCACCACCGAGATGGCGATGCAAATCAGCGTGTAAAGCCACTTTTAACTCCTTGTAATAAAATTAATAGATTCAATCGAGCCAAACTCTAAGAATACAGACAGATAGATAGCTAATTTAAGTGGCTCTGAGAAAACTAAAGTAAAGTTACTTCTAGGTTATTTCCTATTAATATAGACATAATTTCACATAATTAGCATTATTTTTTTCCCTAGAAAAAATAGAGTTAAATTTAGCCAAAACTCCAACAGCTACAACTAGATCGAAGGGTTACAAAAAAATATGACAAAGTAGGACAGTCTTGGACAAATTGCCCCTCTTTTTTGCTTGTTTGTTAGTATTTGTGTATTGAAAATCGGGGCAATTTGTCCCCCCTGACGAAAAAACTCT
>JBFRWK010000307.1:0-10426 GCA_051439545.1 Xenococcaceae cyanobacterium
CGTTGCAGGGAGGCATGGCTGCGGGAGTAGTTTCTTTCATGACAGCGATCGCCTATTTGAGTAATGCTTAAGTCAATTATTAAAGGCATTCTATCTTATTTTGACTATCAAAATTGTTTAAGTACCGTTAACAGTTTGTTCGGGAGAAATAATATTTGTAGACATAAAATTACCTCAAAGAGAGAGTTTTTATGAGTATTATTTATACAAGCCAGAAAAGCTAAAGGTTGGAATATTGATGACTATCGCTGGTTATAGGTTGCCAGTCAATTTTTAGGTGTTTCTTGGCAAGAAAGATGAAAAATAACATTTGTACATCATACTTTCACTCGGCAACGTCGATTTAAGATGATGCACGCAGACGATAGCCGACACCTCTAACCGTCTCAATTAACTTGTTACCTATTTTTTTCCGTAAATGACCGATATAAACGTCAACTACATTAGAACCTGGATCGTAGTCATAACCCCAAATGCGATCGAGTAGCTGCTGTCTGGTCATTACCTGCATCGGATGACGCGCTAAAGTTTCTGCTAAAATAAACTCTCGCGCTGAAAGCTCTATTTCTTTTTCTCCCACCCAAACTTGATGTGTCAGTAAATTCAGAGTAAGGTCGCCAGCCTGTAACTTAGTTTGTACTTGGGTTATTGGTAGTGAAGCTTTACGCAACTGGACGCGAATTCTTGCCAAAAGTTCTTCAAAACGAAAAGGTTTGGTAATATAATCATCTGCTCCTCTTTCCAATCCCGATACCTTATCGTTTAGCTCGTCCCGTGCTGTCAGCACGATTATGGGTAAAGTTTCGCCCCGTCCGCGTATTTCCTCGATCGCCTCCATTCCATCCATACCAGGCAGCCCTAAATCGAGAATTAAAAGCTCAAAATTCTTACTATTAGCGATATTGGCAACTTCCAGACCGTTTCTAACGACAAGAGTTGTGTATCCTTTTGCCTCTAGTCCTGCTTTGATAAACTCCGCGACGCGGGGATTGTCTTCGGCGATCAGAATTCGGTTCATCTGCTACCTCCTGAGAGATGGGAAATACAATCGTAAAAGTAGAACCAACTCCTAGTTCTGAGTCAAGTTCAACCCAACCATTGTGTGCGGTAACAATAGCTTCGACAATGGATAAACCCAAACCCGCTCCTTCTTCGGAAGAATAGCGATCGCTATGGCTTGCACGAGCAAAACGCTCGAAAATCCGTTCTCGATCTTCTGGAGCAATGCCTTCTCCAGTATCTCTTACCCACAAATAAGCATACTCATCCCGCACTGCCGAGCCTATAGTAATAGTATCACCTTCTTGGGTATGTCTTATGGCATTTTGAACCAGATTCATTACTGCTTGAGTTAAACGCCCTGAATCTATCGCTACGGGACTTAAACCTTTTGATTCTATGCGCCAGTTCCTTTTAGCTAAGGCTCGCGACTTAAAGTATAATTCTTCTGTGAACCAGTCTAACTCTTCGAGTTTAATCGATAAGAAATTGGGTTGTTCGGCTTTGGCGATCAGAAGCAGGTCATTGACTAAGCGGTTCATCTGTCCCAGTTCATCAGTCACTAGATCGATGGTTTCTTGCTGCTTTTCGGGACAGTACTTGAGTACTTCTAAATGACCTTGAATAACCGTAATTGGCGTTCGCAATTCATGTCCTGCATCTTTGAGAAACTCTTGCTGACTTTCAAAAGCGGAGCTTAGACGGTTCAGCATCTCATTGAAAGTAGTACTTAGTTCGGCAATTTCATCGTTTCCTCTAACTGGAATCCGCCTTGACATATCGGTTTGGGAAATCAAGCGAGCCGTTTCGGTGACATGGCGTAAGGGAGATAAGACTCGTCCTGCTGTTATCCAAGCGACGGCAAAAAAGATGATGGAAACGATAGTTGCTACTTTAATTACGATAATAACTGTTTCATTTCCCGTTTGATAATCTGCTCTAGCATCACGAAGGGCAATTACAACTCCCCCAACACCATTAATTTCAATTGGTTTGGCTACATAATACAATGGACCATCAGAAGCGATCGACTCGCCATAGGTCAAGCTAGAAACCTTTGTCCATTCTTCACGCAAAGTCGAATTTTCGGCGATCTCTTCTAGCAATGGCAACTGAGAATAGTTAAAAATCTGCCCTTCTATCAGTGCCAAGATATACTTATCTCTAGCAGGAACATGAAGGGGTAAAACTTCTTTCACAATATCTTCTAACTGTACATACTGGTTATCCACAAGCTGTTGTTCGACTAAGCGATCGAATTTATTTACCTCTGCTACTAAAACTTCTTGGGTTTTACTTTTTAGTAGGTTACAGAAAATCTGACGAGTTACCACCACTGAAATCAATACAGTGCAGGTGGTCAGCAAAAAGTACCAAGCTAAAATACGAAAGCGGACGCTGGAAAAAAATTGTCTCTTAAATGTTTTTCCTCTGTTTTGGGTTGGCTCTTTTTTCTGGTAATTTGAAAAAATGTTATTTCTCATGTCTCTTTGCATATTAGGAAGGATAGTTTATAAAAAGTAGTTAATAAATTAAATTACAGCGATCGCTCAAAAAGCTAATCTGGATTATCTCGATTTAATTCGTTGCTTAGTAATTCGTCGCCAAAACCCCTTAACTACTTTGCGTTGGTCGAGGGCGTGCAAAATAATAAAAGCTAAAAAAGTATATGCCAGCCAAAAATGAAGATTTCTACCTAGTTCTACCAAAGCACTATTTTGTGGAAATAGATCGGGCAAGGTTATCCCCAAAAAGCGCACATTGTTGCTTTGAAAAGAATTAGAGAAAAAGAAACCACTAATAGGAACAGCCCACATAAATATATACAGAGAAGTATGAAGTGCCAATTTTCTCATCCACTCAGGGCTATACTTGGGCAGACGCTTTGTATACTTCTTCCACCACACTTGTAGCAGAGTCAAAATTCGCCAGGTTAATAACGCCATTGTCAGTACTCCCACAGTTTTATGAAAGTCGTAGAGGGGGTTGCGTATAAAAAAATTTCTGGGTAAACGTGCCATAAAAGCTCCACCAACAAAAAGGATGATGTAGCAGTAGAACATCCACCAGTGAATGGACATCAGATGTTTAAAAGCAGAGTTTTTCCTTGGTTTGGTGGCTTTTGAAGCTTTACGTATCATTTTTGCTCCTCAAGTTGTCTTCGGGCGATACAACTTAAGTTTCGGCTTCATGATTAACTTTACCGTGAAACTTCGATGAAAACTTTTTTAGAATTCAACAACAATTAATCCATTGGGTAACGATCTTCCCATCTGCCTCTTTTATATATTCTTTTTTCCAGATAGGTGCATTGTACTTGAGAGTATCGATCGCATAACGACAAGCTTCAAAGGCTTCCGCACGATGGGGACAACCCACAGCAACTAAAACACTAATTTCCCCAATATTTAGATGTCCGATGCGATGATGAATCACTACCCTATTAGTATCTGCCCATTTTTGACGTATTTCTGAGGCGATCGACCGAAAAACCGCGATCGCCATGGGTTCGTAAGCTTGATATTCTAGAGATTCTACTGTTTTACCATTGGTTTGGTTGCGTACCGTACCGCTCATTACTACTACTGCACCATTACCAGGATCGTCTGCCAGGCGATAAACTGCATCTAGAGATAGTGGCGCGATCGTAATTGCCAAGTTATCGTTAGGGTGAGTTTTAGTTAGGTTCGATAAAGTAGTCGTATTTAAATTCATATATTTATCCCACAAATAATCATTATCGATCATTTTAAGCAGAGAAAATTAAGCATTCACCATGACCTAAAAAAAGAGTCTAAAAAAGGATTGTCGGGAAATGCGTACCATAAATTAGGCTCATTATTTACGACCCCAAGGCTCAAAGTGACTAAATGAAGTAAGAAAAAACACAATCTCTAGGAAATAAAAGTAACAAAAACTGGTTGAAAATAGCCAATATTTATTTTTCGCTGCAATTTAAGTAAGTCCACTTAATTAAACGTCAAACTAATTACCCCAAACCCCTATATCCCTAATTCCCTAAACCCAAACTATTTTATATTTAATTAGCGTGGAGCTACTTACTTATCTAAACCTAATAAAGACTTAAAAGTAGACCTAAATGAATCTCGTGCTTTAGTAATAATTGAATTTTGGGTGTGTAAAAAGACTCTAGCGCAATTACGTCCAGGCATACCAGAAATCGAACCCCCTGGATGAGTTCCCGCACCAGTAAGATATAAATTTTTAATCGGGGTAGTATAGTTGGCAATTTCTGGAAGAGGACGCAGAAAGATCATTTGATCTAAAGACATATCTATGTGATAGTAATTCCCTTTGTATGAACCGAGTCTTTCTCCTAATTCGGCGGGACTTTCAACACGACGAGCGATAATAGAATTTTTGAGGTTAGGAGCATATTCCGCTAGCTTATTAATGACGTTATCTGCCACCTTATTTTTTAATTCATCTGTCCAACCCGTACCCTTCAACCCTGTCCCTTCTTTCCCTGCTATTTGATAGGGGGCAAAAAATTCAATCCAGAGAGTATGTTTGCCTTCAGGGGCAAGGGTAGGGTCTAAAACTGAAGGAATATCTAGATATATTGAAGGATTAGCATCGGGAATTACTCCCATTACGGCTAAAGCATGAGCTTGTTCGACATGATTAACCGAATCGGCAATTAGCACTGTACCGATTAGATGGTCATTACTTCGGTCACCATCATAAACTGTAAAACGGGGTACTTCGGATAAAGCACAGTCTATTTTCAGAATAGTTTCGTTATTATTAACAATTCTCCTTTCTACTCTATTTCTTAACTGAGGCTCGATCGCGTCTGGTTCGATTAATTGTAACAATAATCTCTGTACATCTATATTAGAAATCACTCCTTTATTGGCGCGATATTCTTTGCCTCCTGCCACTCTAACCCCTACAGCACGGTTATCATCTATTATTACTTCTTTAACCATTTGTTCGGTTAAGATTACTCCTCCTTCGATAGTAACTAACTTAACCAA
The DNA here is from genome assembly GCA_051439545.1 of Xenococcaceae cyanobacterium. GTDB lineage: Bacteria > Cyanobacteriota > Cyanobacteriia > Cyanobacteriales > Xenococcaceae > JASJDJ01. The sequence goes on from JBFRWK010000307.1 coordinate 5,001, forward strand.
AGCCTCGGTGAGTGCGCCCGTACCACCACGGGGTCTTGCCATACCTGGATGGTGACGCATTGCCAACATCATTAAACCTGCGGTAAGCCCTTTTTGGGAGGGTGGCGCGCCAATTTCTGCTGCCAGTCTTGCTAGGGGTGCTTTAACTATTTCCGAATCAAAATATTCCTGGAGGATATCCTCAGGAGAAGTAATCATGGTACGAATAAAGTCTAGGGCTTTATTTTTCGAGCCAGCTATGGTTAAAGCGTCTAATAAATTTTGTTTGCGGTAATGTTTGGCAATATCTAGCCAAGCTTGAGGGGGAGAATTAAAAAAAGGCGCAACTGCACTCATCAGCTTCGACCAATATTCGATAAATTCTCCATATTTTTGGGCATCCCTGGCACTGTAGCGAGCAATACTTTCCTTGGTTTTGGCTACAGATTGATGGGCTAAAAGATATTTGCCATCGGGGTGAGGACAAAAAGTATGGGGATCGCAGAGAAGATATTTTAAGCCATATTTTTGCAGTTGTAATTCTTCGATAATAGGTCCTAAAAAAATAAATTCATGGTCGATCGCACAAAGATTAAACTTAAATCCAGGTGCTTCGGTGGGCATAGCTTCTTCTGTAGTTGCTGCCCCCCCAGGTACGGGACGTTTTTCTAGCAACAAGACACTGTATCCTGCTTTTAAGAGATAAGCAGCAGAAACTAAACCATTGTGACCAGCACCAATAACAATGACATCATAGGTTTCCATAAAATCTGTTTTTATCTACTATGAGTTGGCAGAAGAAAATTTAGTTAAATCTACTCATCTAAAAGTTTAAAGGAAAAATCCATAAAAGTATGCAGTACTATTGACGGGATATTTAATTATTCTATTCTTTTAACTTCTTTTGCTATACTTTAATCTGAATAATAATATGTTGTTAATCCTGAAAGCTATGAGCTTGAATGTTCAAATAGTTAAGCCTGAGGGTATTTTAGATGGGACAAAAACTGACAAATTCCGTCAAGAAATTAATGAAACTGTTAAAGCTGGAGCAAATATTGTTTTAGTAGATTTTAGTGATGTAACTTTTATGGATAGTTCTGGTTTAGGAGCTTTAGTTTTATCCTTAAAGACTGTTCGTAGTGCCGATGCTCAACTTTTTGTTTGTTCTATTAACGAACAAATAAAGATGTTGTTTGAGCTAACTAGTATGGATCGAGTTTTTGAAATTTTTGTCGATCGAGAAGAATTCGAGCAAAAAATAACTAAATAATTGCAGCTTATCCCTAGAAGTTTTAATTATTTGCTGTCACCAAAAAAATAATTAGGAAAAATCAATTTGCATGATAGACAAATCATCTTCAAACTGAAAATTAGGATGCCAAGTTCTAATATATTGTAATAATTGGTCTAAACTTCGTATAGGATTCTGTTGATATTTTTGAAGTAAATTAATTAATTGCTCTAATCCCCAAGAAAAACCATTTTTTCGCTCTACCTCATAGATACCATCACTAAAGATATAAAGACTAGAACTAGGGGAAATTTTGCAGCTAGCATTAACATATTTGAGATCGGGAAACATACCAATGGGAACTCCCGCAGTTTTCAACCTAGACTCTTTAAAATTATTTTTGTTTAAAGGTGTAAAAAGAATAGCAGGGGGATGTCCAGCACAAGAATAGACTAATTTGCGCTGGCGATAATTGTATATTCCATACCAGATTGTAAAATATTTATCGTTACGCTCGCTCATCTGAAAAACTTGATTTAAACCTTGTAAAACTTCATTGGGTTGATAATAATTAACATTACTCAATCCCCGCGATCGCAATAAATTAATGACAGATAAAGAAGGCAAAGATGCTCTTAAACCATGACCTGCCACATCCAACAAATAAAAAGCAATATGCTCGGAATCTAGCCAAAAATAATCAAAGCTATCTCCCCCTAATTGACGAGAAGGAATAAAACGAACATCGATGTTTAATGCAGGATGAGATAAAGGCTCTGGTAAAATAGAACTAACATATTCGGCAGCTTCTGCTAGTTCTGCTTCTAAAAGATGTTTTTGCTCTTCTAGGTCTTTACTGAGTTGATGTAGTCTCAATCCCGCTCTTACACGGGCTTTTAGTTCGTACATTTCAATCGGCTTACACAAAAAATCATCTGCCCCTGCATCTAAACCTTTAACTCGATCGGCAACAGAATCTAGAGAAGTAAGCAAAATAAAAAAAGTTGTTGATAATTCTGGTATAGATTTGACATTACAACATACTTCTAATCCATTGAGACGGGGCATAATCCAATCGCAGATAATCAAAGAAGGACGAATTTCTCTAGCTATTTTTAAGCCTTCTTCTCCATTACTGGCTAAGACAATATCGTAACCCTGAGTAGCAAGAGCTCTTTTTAGCACAATTTGAGTGGCTAAATCATCATCAATGATTAAAATCTGAGGCATAATTTAATGCTATTCTTCACACCGTAAACAAGAATTTTAACTAAACTAAATTGAAAATTATTAGAATTGAGCTAGTCTAAACTAGAAAATTATAAAAATTAGATTACTATAGTTATTTAGTTACATATTAAACTACAATGCTGCGATTACGTTGCTATTCGCAAAAAGGAGGAATATATTAGTGTATATATACTAATCGAGAGCCATACTTGACAAAAGTATTTAAATCGTCAAACCTCGAACCTAAAAAAATGATTATTACTTAATTGTTTGATATGAAATCTAATACTTCGGCTTCCCGTAACAGTTGATTTTAAGCAAGTGAGAGTCTAAAGGTTATAGACAATTGAGTATTCTCAAAAAAATCCAATTTAAGGTTGATAGCAATTTACAAGAATTAGAATCAGTACTATCTCAATTTAACCAAATTTATGACAATGTTATTCCCGATCGAGATTGGTTGAAATGTAAATTAGCTGTAGCAGAGGGATTTACCAACGCAGTGCGCCATGCACACAAAAATCTACATCCAAAAACACCGATTGCCATTGAGGCTGTGCTGAAACCCACAAATTTAGCAATTTATATTTGGGATTTTGGCGATCGCTTCGATTTAGATCGCTATATTAAAGATAAATTAGCTCAAAATAATGATTGGATTGTCAGTGGTAGAGGAGTAGCGATTTTAACTCAGATTGCCGATCGCCTAGAATATCAGCATATTAATAATCGAGGTAATTGTCTCCTAATCCTGAAAAAATTTACCCGAGAAAATAAACTAGCTAACCAATAGAAGTGGAATGAATAATCATTTTGTCAATTGCCAATGGTTGGCAGAAAATTTAGATAACTCCCAAGTAGTAATAGTAGATTGCCGTTTTCAATTAACTTCACCGAGTTGGGGATACGAACAATATACTAATGGACACATTCGGGGTGCTTATTATCTAGATTTAAATCGAGATTTATCTAGTTCCGTTCGACCTCATGGTGGTCGTCATCCTTTACCCGATCTCAACCAGTTCGCAACTAAATTAGCTTCTTTCGGGATTAACTCAGATACTTTGGTAGTAGCCTATGATGATTCTCGTTTGGCTTTTGCAGCCCGTCTGTGGTGGTTGTTACGTTATTTAGGTCATAATTCTGTTGTAGTTTTAGATGGGGGTTGGAATGCTTGGCAACAAGGCAATTATCCCATTACTCAAAATATCCCTTCACCGCGGGAGGGTTCATTTATTCCCCAACCCCAAACCGACTGGATCGTAGATATCGAAACGGTTAAAGTTCGTAAAGATTTACCAGAAGTAGTTTTAGTCGATTCTAGAGACAGCGATCGCTATGCAGGCAAAAGAGAACCGATCGATCCTATTGCTGGTAGTATTCCTGGCGCGGTTAATTCCCCCTGGAAACAAGTTACCGACGATCGCGGTTATCTCCTGCCTATAACAGCACAAGCAAAGTTATGGTCTGATTATCAATCTACCAACGAAATAATTGTTTACTGTGGTTCTGGGGTTACAGCTTGTGTTAATATACTCTCTTTGCAACTAGCTGGTATCGATGGGGTAAAACTTTATCCTGGTGGTTGGAGTGATTGGTGTTCCTATCTAACCTAATTTCAATTTAATAACTAAATTTATAACCATTTAGCAAAATATAAGACATAATAAAGACTGCACTATCCCTAGCGTAAAGAGTAGTAATATTTATTAATTGTACTCTACAGATGGCGTAGTATTAATATACTATTGATGCAGCCTCAAGACTAGAACAAAGTTATATCTTAGATGGTTATGGTTACTTTATCCTTAGAACAAACAGAACAGATAAAGCATTTATTGCTCGATCGACTTAGAGAAAATCAAGCAGCAATGAGTCTTCAAGAATTAGAACTCAAGCTTAATCCAGAAAAGAACTCATCTTCTCGTTGTATTAAAGAAGCTGCTTGGGAACTGGTAGAAGAAGGAAAAGTGCAATTTAATGCTGCTTGGGATTTAGAAATTTGCTGATTTATTCATTTTTACTCGAATAAATATCTCTTCCCGCGACATTCTCGATCGCACTTAAAGCAGCAGTAGAACCTGCAATAATATCCCTCTCTTCTCCTCCTAAATATAAACGACCAAAGCTTCCTACTGCCTGTACTTGCAGGATATTAATTAGAGAAGCTTTTTCTGCTTCATTAGCTGCTAACGCTGCATAGGCAGCAGGTTGAACTTCCAGGACATAAAGAGTTTGTCCTTCTAGAAGCATTTGTCCGCGACGATTACGATTAATTAATTGTGCTTGATAAGCATCGATATTGCGAATAATTTGACTAGAAACAACTTGAGGTTTAAGACAATCTCTTTGACTGACTCCCAAAGCTTGTAAAATTGCTCTACCTGCTGCTTTTACTTCTCCTTGTTTGCTGGCATGAATTTCCAGTAAACCATACAAACGTTCTACAAACTGAACTCCTGGACGTACTACCGCAGCTTTAAGAGCTACATCTGTAATTCTATTGATTTCTACACCAGGAGAAATTTCAATCCACAAAGAAGCATCTCCTGGTAAAGGTAAAAAGCCTAAAGCAACTGTACCAATATAAGCTGCGTGTTGTAATTGTAACCTGTCTAAATATACGTAACTGCGAAGTTCTACACCCAAAATTCATCCCTCTCAATTAATTGAATTATGCTCTAACCCAATTTACCGTTAATTTTGAGTTTAAAGCCTTACCGTTTTAGGACAACTTTTGTGGATGTAGTGTAACAAACAGGCAATAATTACATTCGGGAAACTTGGATATAGCAATATTTACTGGTAGTCGATCGCTTGTCTTGTCGGACGGTCTGATATCCGCAAGTCCCATACAACTGAACTTCCCCCATACAAAAATACTATTCACAGCCCTAAAGCCCATGCAGCAAGCACTATAGCAGTTTTTTCTTTTGACTCCATACATGGACACAAAAAAGATATATTGACCCCAACGATCGCG
>JBFRWK010000308.1:0-4631 GCA_051439545.1 Xenococcaceae cyanobacterium
GAATTTAAACCAACTTTTAAAAAAGAAATTGCTCCCGATCCTTGGTTTGATGAAGAGACTCCCGCACTAGATCGATCTGTCACAAAAACTCAACCAACTGATTTAGAACCAAAAAAATTTGTTACAGATTCCCCATCAGCTAAGGTAGAAACACAGCCAGTTGAAGTTCTTGAAGAAAAGGAAAAATCTGTAATCTCTGTACCTCAGACTGAGATAGAAAACGAACAACAACTGACACAACAGCTAAAAGCGATCGCTGATTCTTTGATACGGCTAGAAAAAACTTTAACCTCTAGACTGCAACCATCAAATCCCCTCTGGTATATGGATGTTCTCGAAAAAGCAGCAATTGCTAACTGGATATTGACTACCGAGGAAGTGGAACATTTAATCGGGATTAAACCCCATTGCAACCATGATGAGACTATTTATTACAGAGGTAGTTGGGCATTTGTTAAAACAGGTAAAATTGGCGCGCAAACAGGTTGGAGAGTAAAAAAACACATTGATTCTGATAGGTAATTTAACCAAAAGTGAACTACCCACGATAAATCGCCAGCTTCTAGCTTCCCTGAGATACATTTAAAAAGCTGATATAGCTACTTATAAGTACTTAAGCAAAATTATTTGTACATTCCATTTTTCCCTAACACCTAACACCTCTCTCAACTATCCAATTAATTGTGCATCGGGTACTTATGATACTAAATCCTGTTGTCAAAGGTTACTTTTGTATTGCCCCCTAAATCCCCCAAACTTGGGGGACTTAAATATTTGGTATGACAGGTTAAAACCTGATGCTAAACAAACAAAGTCTGCCTACGCAGACTATCAAAATGTTGTCTTTAACCTTAAATTAAAGGTATTTGCCATATTGGTCATTATGTTTTGTCTTAAGAAAACTCCTAGAAATTGCTTAATTCTCAGCCAACCAAGCACTTAAATCATCACCACTAGAAAAATCTAATAATGCTTCTCCTAGTGCTTCTAATTGCTCCACAGATAAACCAGTAATCCGACTTTCATCTTCAGCACTGATTTCACCAATGCGTTTTTTTAACAGCCGTAAAACTAAAGAAACTTCACCTTCTTTAATACCTTCGGCTCTACCTTTAGCTTCACCTTCTTTAATACCTTGAGCTTTAATATCCTGGTAAATTACTGACTCTCTCATTATTTCCTCCCGTAGAATTCCACGAACCACATCCTTGTCTAGAACCAAGCCAGCCAGAATTGATGTAGCTGCTGCAACATTACTTTGCTGTCTGCTATCTTCAATTCTACTAATCACTGAACTGATTTCGCGTAAGGTTTGAGTACGATTATCGCTCCGTCCTAAAACAGCCAAAGGCAATAAGCCAGGAAACTTTAAGAAATCTGTCGTTGGTTGTTCCCAGAGCCTAATAATCTCAAATTCATGGCGCATTCCTGAGATAGAGAAAGTATTTTCTTGAACCAAATCAGAACCCGTTTCTTTGAGATACACTACTACTTGTCGCATATCCTTGTTGGGATACCGACGGTAAACCCTCAAGCGATAATCTGCCATCCTAAAGGGAATTTTAGAATCAGCAACCGTTTGGAATTCCAAATGTAATACTACGTCTGCTGATTGGAGCATTATGAGTGAATCAGCACGGATAGGTTCTAGGGATAGCTCTGTAGGACTCAGTACTGTTAAGCCTTTTGGCTCACCGAATACCCATTGTGCGAAGTCATTAGAGTAGTTCTCAGCTAAAAACTTACAGACATTGTCGAACATTGTTTTTCAGCCGTAAATTATTGGTAGTAGTAGAACAAAATAGGAAGATAGTATCAGTAACATTCCAATTTATTATATTGGCTAACTTTACTATTTTATAATTTGCTACTAGACTAAAACTCATCACTAGCGATGGCTAAAGCACTTTCATGCCATTCATGAATAACAGCAGCAACTTCATCCCAATCATCTGTTGACTTTGCTAACTCCAAAGCGGAGTAAACTTCATTAACTAATTCAGATCTTTCTTCATTATCAAATTCTTCTATCCATTTGAATTGATGATTGCTTTCAATCTCCTGTCCGTCACTAAGCCGATAAGCAGCATTAACCAGTTGAGTGACATTGTTCATCTGCTCAATCCCTTTTGCCATATTGGTCATTATGTCTCGTCTTAAGAGAGCAAATGAATCATTATTACGAGTAATGGTTACAGGTGTAGTTAAAGCTGTGTCTAAAACATATCCCACTCTACGGTTTAGCTCACTAGAACTAAAGAGACAATCACTGTACAGGGTAGTTTTCATTTTATTAGCACTCATAAATTCCACTGTTGATAGATAAATAATATTTGAGTTATTACGTAACATTATACGTATAATATTACGTAATAATCAGGAATAAAGCCTTAAAACAATGAGTTTTTCGTTCCTACTCCCTACTTCCTACTTCCTACTCATTACTCACAAAGGATAAAATACAAGCTCAAAATAACAACAGTTTATCCAATGCGATCGCGATATTAGGAAAAGCTTGAGGTGAAATTGTCCCAGTTTTGTATTCGACAATTTGAGAATAGGTATTATCCTGCGGTTGAGTATGAACAATAACTTTTCTGGCAACTAAATTAATAACCCAATATTCAGGTATGCCGTTACGAGCGTAAGTCTTGGACTTGTCTTCCAGGTCTATTTTTAAGGTTTTGTTAGAGATTTCAAAAGTGCGCTACCCAGTGCGCCTTACGTCGGCGCGGGGTCGCACTTCGATCAACCAGTAAATATCTTCTGGAAGAAGTTTCTAACAGACTATAACTATTAACTAATCTACTGCTTAGGTTTGTTTTAAACGATGTTGAATCATGGCATGGAAAGCATTAGATATTCTCCTTAAGTGGGGTTCGGTATAAGGAAAATTTTTGGCATGATCGAAATTGTGTCTCATGGCAGCATTTAATTCAAAGATAAATAGTGTTCCATCGGGGAGTATAGTTAAGTCAATGCCGAAGAAATCAAGACCGACAAGATCGCGAATTTTGTAGAGTTTATCCAAGTTCTCGCTGCCGAGATAGCCAACAGGATCGTTAAGGAAAGACTGTTCTTCCTCCTGCATCCATTGATTTTTGTCCATCACATTATAGCGATCGCCTGAGTGAACATTCCAAGTATCATTAAATAAGTTGGCAACTGGATAGAAATTACCATTGATGAAAAAAACTCTTGTTTTGTTATAAACATTCTTGGCGTTACGATAATCTTGGAATTGAATAATATAATATTCTTTGTCGGCTGGACTATTTTGGAAATGGGAGTAAAGCTCTTGTTTATTGTTAACAAGTTTGACACTAGAGCCTGTCTGCGAACCTACTAAACGGACGATAAAAGGAAAAACAAAGCCCAAGCCAGAGATTTCTTGAGATATTCCCTGAAAAGATCTACCATTCCATCTTACTTTTTCAGTTTTTGGGAAGCTCACCCCTCGAATCATATTGAGACGGAGAGAATTGCGATCGCGAGTAGTTTCGAGAACACGACGAGGATCGTTAATAACGGGGAGATGGGGATAGCGGTCTACAAATCTAGCAGCAGCGAGTAAGGAAGCTCTTTTGCGATCTGGACAAGCAACGGTATTGAGCAGTAGAGCGAACTTGGGAATATTTTGTAACTCATCGATGTTATTCTCCAAAAGATTGAGAATTATCAAGTTATATTGTTGCCGATCGATCAAATTCTCAATCGAAAAATGACCACCTCGCAAGACATTTGTATAAGTACCGTCAGATTTTTGCACGATGCGATAAGCAGAATCTTCTATACCTCGAATTCTTAAGATAGTTGGCTTGTGAGGGTCAGGTCTTCCTTCCCAAATAATAGGATGACTTCTGGCGACCTGGTTTAGAATAGCACGGGCTGCTTTACGATCTCCACGGGCATCAGCGAGACTAGATAGAGCAATACCACTTTCATAATGATTGGGAGAAATTTTCAAACAATTGAGAAAAGCTTGGGCTGCTTCGGCAAACTTGCCTCTACTTAATAAAAATTCACCATACATATTGAGCAGAGTTGATTGACTAGGTGGTAGTCGATCGGGATGTTGGTTGAGGAGTTTGACTATTTTTGCAAACTCCTGGAAACTCACTGATTCTTGGTTATGTGAGGGCAAAATATTAGTCATGACTGAATCTTTCTGGCGATCGCTAACTTTTGTAGTAGCAGCATCAGGACGATCTTCTGTCTGATTTTCCTCCTCAAATTCAAAACTAGGTACGTGAAGACGAACCCGATAAAGCAAGCGATCGCTGGTGAGAGAAAATCCCGTCCGTCCATGGAGTACTTTTCGATTGTGCATAAACAGAATTTGTCCTGGTTGCAGGGGAAACTGACTCGAAAAACCAGGTTGCTGAAGCACGGTGTCTAGAGTGTCGATGGCAGCCCTATATTTGTCAGCTAACGAAAAGGTTTCTAATTCCAGTATGCGCTCGATTTGCTCTCGATAGTAACGAATTTCTTCATCTTCTGGTGTACCACCTACTAAAAACCTAAACATAACTGATCATATTTAGGGTTGGGACACGGTGATTTCCCATCTACACAATTCGATTGGCTACTGGCAAGAGAGAGGAGATTGTCCATCTCATTACTATCACTAA